>JAZNMU010000125.1:0-14992 GCA_045579865.1 Acutalibacteraceae bacterium | reverse complement strand
ACACTTTCAAAGGTTGGGATAATACCATTGTACCTGTTACAGGTGATGCGACTTACAAAGCTACCTATACAAGTACTGCTCACAGCTACACATACACCGACAAGGACGATACAAACCACACAGCAACTTGCTCCTGCGGTTATACTGTAGATGTAGCTCACAGCTATAATAACGGCACAGTAACAACTGACCCCACCTGTACAACAGCAGGTGTCAAGACATTTACCTGTTCACTTTGCGGCGGAACAAGGACAGAAGCTGTTTTCTCAACAGGTCATACCCTGGGCGAAGCAGTAACAGAAAACGATGTAGCTGCTACTTGTACAACTGACGGCTCTTATGACACAGTAGTTTACTGTACGGTATGTAAGGTTCAGATAAGCAGAGTGACAACAACAGTTCCTAAAACAGGCCACACGGAAGTTGAAATCCCCGCAGTTTCCGCCACCTGTACATCCACAGGTCTTACAGCAGGTAAGAAGTGTTCAGTCTGCGGAACCGTAACAGTAGCACAGACAGTAACAGATAAGCTTGAGCACAGCTGGAACAGTGGCGAACAGACAAAGGCTCCCACCTGTATAACCGAAGGTGTTAAGACCTATACCTGTACTGCTTGCGGAGGTACAAAAACCGAAGCTATTCCCGCTACAGGTAACCACGTTTACGGTGAGTGGGAATTCGCCACCAACTCAAGTGAGCACACCGGTAAGTGTACTTCTGACAGCAACTGTAGTGCAACCATCACTCAGGCTCACTCCTTCACAGAGGATATACAGCCTAAAACAGCAGAGTTCCACGATTACAAATGCTCCGTCTGCGATGCAAGAGGTGCAAATCTTAACGGCAAACCTATGGAAGGCATCGGTGAAAGCTGTACTACTAACCACTATGAGCATATAGAAAACAACCATTCCTACCATTATGACGTATGTCTTTGCTCTAATAAGACATACTCACCTCATAATACAGAGATTGTCAGCGTAATAAAGACTCCAACCTGTACAGAAAAAGGCTCACGTGAAGAACACTGTACCGTTTGTAATTACACTTTCACCAAAGAGCTTCCTTCTCTCGGTCACGATTACAAAGCGGTTGTAACTGCTCCCACCTGTACAGATGACGGTTATACCACTCATACCTGCTCAAGATGTGATGCCGCATATATTGATACACCCGTAGACGCTCTCGGTCATGAGTGGTCGGATACCTTTACATCAAACGGCGACGGTAAGGATAATACCCACTATCAGACCTGTACAGTATGTTCCTCTTTAAATACTGCAGTTACTCATACCTGGGATAACGGTGTTGAGGAACCTGAGGCTGACTGTGAAACTGCAGGTACCATGACCTATACCTGTACTGCAAAGGGTTGCGGAGCCACATACACAGAAACAGTTAATCCTGACGGACACACCTACAGCGAATGGATTGATGAAAAACCTGCCACATGTATTGCCGACGGTACCAAGGGTCATTATGAATGCTCAGTTTGCGGAAAATATTTTGACGAAGAATATAATGCGATTGATGATCTTACTATTGCAAAGAGTGAAGAGTATCATAATTGGGTTAAGGGTGAAACTGTAGCCCCCACCTGTACAGTACAGGGTTATACTTATTATAAGTGCTCACACTGTAACAGAGAAAAATCATCTGATTTTGTTAATCAGTTAGGCCACGATGAGGTCTCTCATGAGGGTAAGGCTCCCACTTGCACCGAAATCGGTTATGAAGCCTATGTAACCTGTACACGCTGTGATTACACAACTTATGAGGAAATCAAAGCTACAGGTCACGTCTTTGGCGAAACGGTAATTGCTGATGACGCCACCTGTGTCGCTGCGGGTAATCACGCATATAAGCAGTGTAAAAACTGTAATCTTTACTTCGCTGAAAATGCAGAAGTAACATCCACAGACGGCGAAACGAGTGCCGATTCATTCAAAATTGAAATCGACGGCAATAACCACGTAAGTAAAGAAAATAAAGAAAAACAGGAGCCCACTTGTACAGAGGTTGGTTACACATCAGGCGTATACTGTAACGATTGTGAGACATGGATTTCAGGTCACGAAGAAATTCCTGCCACCGCACATGAAAATAAAGAGCATCACGTCAAAGTGGATGCAACCTGTGTGAAAGAGGGTACTATAGAATATTGGTCTTGCCCCGACTGCTCAAAGAATTTCAGTGACGAAGAATGCACGAAGGAAGTAACCGATCTTACTATTGATATCGACCCCGACAATCACGACCTTGAGACCACAGCAGCAAAGGCACCTACCTGTACAGAAATAGGCTGGGATGAATATGTGAGCTGTCAGAGAGAGGGCTGTAAATACACGACCTATAAAGAAAAGGAAGCTCTCAAGCACGACTTCGGCGAATGGGAAGTAACTGAACCTGCTACCTGTCTTGCCGCAGGTGAAGAAAAGAGAACCTGTCAGCGTGAAGGCTGTTATGCTTCTGAGACAAGAGAACTCACTAAGCTTGAGCACTCCTACACAGGCGGTGAGTATACCTGGGACAGCTTAAGCAAAACCCATAAAGAGCTTTGTGTAAACGGCTGTAAACAGTACGGAAATGAAACAAAGTGTACCTTTAAAGAAACTGTAAAAGCACCCACTTGCTTTGAAAACGGTTACACCACTTATACCTGTACAGTATGTAATAACAGCTATGATGCAGATTCTACAACCCGTGAGCATATTTATGTTTATGCACCGGGTAACGGCACACAGCACGCTGTAACCTGTGAGTACAATGACTGTGATTACACAGCCACAGAAAACTGCTCCGGCGGTACTGCTTACTGTAACGCTCCGGCAGTCTGTGAAAAGTGTAATACAGCGTGGGGCACAGTGAACGGTGATAATCACACTGAAATTATTAAGGTAGACGCAAAGGATTCCTCTTGTACCGAGGAAGGCTATGAAGCCTATGAGTATTGTAAGGACTGTGACTATTCAACTTATAAGAAGATTGATAAGCTTCCTCACACCGAAGGCGAAGCAGTAAAAGAAAAAGTGGTTGATGCAACCTGTACAAAAGACGGCTCACACGATGAAGTGGTTTACTGTACCGTATGTAATACTGAAATCAGCCGCGAACCCAAGGTTGATACAATGCTTGGCCACAAGTACGAAACAGAAGTAACGGCTCCCACCTGTACAAAGGATGGCTACACCACCTACTCCTGTTCAGTGTGCGATGACAGCTATATTGATAATGTGGTAGCAAAGCTCGACCACGTTTACGGCGACTGGAATTCAAATGAAAACGGCACCCATACTAAGGTATGTACGGTATGTACTGACGAAGAGGGTAGAGTAGTAACCGAGAGTTGTGATTACGGTGACTGGACAGAAATCAAAGCTCCTTCATGTACAGAAAAAGGCGAAAAGGAACACGCCTGTACCATATGTAATTATAAAGAAACAGAAGCTGTTCCTGCACTCAATCACATCGATGAAAATAATGACGGTTACTGTGACAGAGAAAGCTGTAAAGAGCTTATCTGTGACCATAAGGGACAGGATACCAAGGTTACAGATAAAAAAGATGCTACCTGTCTTGAAGAAGGTTACACCGGTGATACACGCTGTGAAAAGTGTAATGTAATCATCAAGCAGGGTGAAACTATTGGCAAGTTAGGTCATAAAGATGCAGACACAGACCATAAGTGCGATAACGGATGTGACGTGTATCAGGGAACACATGCAGATGAGAACAAAGACCATAAGTGTGATTATGGCTGTTCAGAATCTATCGGCGACTGTGAAGACAATGATAAAGACCACGACTGCGACTACGGATGTGATAAGGTTTACGGCACACACGCAGATTCAGCAACAGACAGTGACCACGTCTGTGACTACGGATGCGGTGCAGTTCTTGAAGAGTGTGTAGATAACGATAAAGACCACGCTTGTGATAACGGTTGCGATAATGTCTACGGCGCCTGTGAAGACAAAGACTTCGACCATGATTGCGACTACGGATGCGATAAGGTTTACGGTACACACGCAGATTCAGCAGAAGATAAAGACCACATCTGTGACTACGGTTGCGGTGCAGTTCTCGAAGAGTGTATAGATACCGATAAAGATCACGCCTGCGATAACGGTTGCGATAATGTCTACGGCACCTGTGAAGACAAAGACTTCGACCACGATTGCGATTATGGCTGTGATGTATACTTCGGTGAACACGAAGACGAGAACAAAGACCACGTCTGCGACTACGGCTGTAAAGAATCAATCGGTGATTGCGAAGATAACGACAAAGATCATGATTGCGACTACGGATGTGATAAGGTTTACGGCACACACGCAGATTCAGCAACAGACAAAGACCACGTCTGTGACTACGGTTGCGGTGCAGTTCTTGAAAATTGTACAGAGAGTGATTGGATAATTGAAACTACGGCTACCTGTGAAGGTTTGGGCTCGAAGTATAAAGAATGTACAGTTTGCGGAACTGAACTTAAGCGCGAAGCTATTCCCGCTATCAATCACGACTACACATCAGAAGTAACTGCTAAACCCACCTGTACAGAGCCCGGTGTTCGTACATACACCTGTAAGAATGATTCATCTCACACTTACGAAGAAACTATAAATCCCCTTAATCATATTGATGAAGCTCCTGTTGACGGTAAATGTGACAGATGCGGAGCAGATATCTGCAAACACGAAACTAAAGATCATACTAAACCTGTCGAAGCAACATGTACTACCGAAGGTAATATTGAGTTTTGGACCTGTACTGTTTGTAGCAGAAACTTCAGCGATGAAGAATGTACTAAGCTTGTTGCAAGTGTTGTAATTCCTGCACTCAACCATAAGGATACACTCGTTCAGGTAGAAGCTAAGGCTCCCACTTGTGACGAAGCAGGTTGGAGTGCATACGAATACTGTACAGCTTGTGATTACACAACCTATAAAGAGCTCGGAGCACTCAACCATAAGGACACTCTCATTCAGGTAGAAGCTAAGGCTCCTACTTGTGATGAAGCAGGTTGGAATGCATATGAATACTGTACAGCTTGTACTTATACAACAAAGGTAGAACTTCCTGCCCTTAACCATAAGGATACACTCGTTCAGGTAGAAGCTAAGGCTCCTACTTGTGACGAAGCAGGTTGGGAAGCATACGAATACTGTACAGCTTGTGATTACACAACCTATAAGGAAATAGGTAAACTTCCCCATACTGAAGCAACACGCAAAGAAAACAACACCGAACCCTCCTGCGGTAATCCCGGCTCTTACGACCTCGTAACCTACTGTTCAGTATGTTCCGAGTTTATCAGCAGAGAAACAGTAACTGTTCCTGCTACAGGCGAACATAATTATGCTACTGAAATCGAAAGAGTTGAAGCTACCTGTAAGGCTGACGGTTATATAATCCGGGCCTGCGGATGCGGTGTAACAACTAAGGAAATCATTCCCGCTGATGACGGTGTACACGTATGGAAAACTGATGAAAACGGTGAGGAAGAATGGATTATCATCAAATATCCCACCTGTGTTTCTCAGGGTGAAAAAATCTGCTACTGTGTTCTTTCCGAGGACCATTATAAGGTAGAGTATATTGAACCTACAGGTCATAACTATGTGAAGACAGAGGAAAATGTAGTTGTTCCCACCTGTCTTAATGACGGATATACCAAGTATGTTTGTAATAATGAGGGCTGCGGTGCGGCTGAAAACAGAGATCCTGTTCCTGCACTCGGTCACGCAATTACATCAGTAGTAACTGCACCTACATGTGATGAAAGAGGCTATACTACTCATTACTGTGACAGATGTACATACACCTATACAGATACTTATACGGACGCTACAGGTCACGCAGATGAGAACGGTGACGGCAAATGTGACGGATGTAAAGAAAGCAATGTCAGCGTGTGTACCTGTCTCTGCCACAGCACAAACTGGTTCCTTAAGATTATCTATAAGATAGTAAGATTCATCTGGAAGCTGTTTAAAATCAGCGCTCAGTGCGGATGCGGAGTAATCCATTATTAATTCTTAATTAAAACAATCGGCAGCTGCCTTTTTTGGGGTAGCTGCCGAGTTTTGTATATTTTTACGAAAATAATTACAAAGTAACAATAAAGTTTATCATAAAAAAGACTTAAAAACCTTGAAAATTGAGAATGTGGTGCTATAATAAACTAATGAGGTGATAATATGGCTCAGAATATTATCGGCGCAGTTATATGTGCCCTGGCAGGTTTTCTTATCGCTTTCGTGAATTATCTTTTAAGCAGGAAAATCCTGGAAACCCGACCTGAAAAGTTTGCTCTTGCTACGGTGGCAAGACAGGTAATACAGGTGGGTTATCTTATAGCCGTTTATTTTATCGGGTCGAAACTTTCGGTCAGCCTTGCTTTTTTATTGGCAGGTGCAGTTGTCGGTATGACAGTTCCTATGTTTTTCTTTACGAAAAAGCTTCTGCTCTTCAATGAAAGTCTTGGCAAAAAAACAAAAAACGGAGAGGAGGATGAAAATGGGTGAAAAATCCGAGGTGATTATTAAACTTTTCGGTATACTTGATGTAACCGGTGAAGTCGTTACGATGTGGATAATTCTCGGTGTGCTTACGGTGGTTTCGCTTATCGTGAAACTTAATCTTAAGGAGCGGCCGGGCAAATTTCAGAACATTATTGAAACAGGTGTGGAATATCTGGATAATTTTTTCACGGATATTCTGGGGAAAAAGAAGGCAAGAAAATATTTTACCTTCCTCGCATCGCTCTTTATTTTCATTATTTTCTCAAACTATTCAGGAATGATTCCCGGTGTGGGACTTACGGATTATGTGAAGGCACCTACTGCGTCTCTGTCTGTTACTGCAGGTCTCGGTGTGCTTACCTTCCTGTTTTTGCAGATTTCGGGTCTTCGTCATAATGTGAAGCATTATTTCAAACGCTTTGTGATGCCGATGTTCTTTATGCTTCCGCTTCTGGTGCTCGATGAATTCATCAAGCCTGCATCTCTTGCCCTTCGTCTTTACGGTAACATCTTCGGTGAGGAGATGGTAACGGAGGAGCTTTATCACATCTTTCCCATCGGCGCGCCTGTAGTTATGATGGTGCTGTCTCTTTTATTCTGTGCCTTACAGGCTATGGTTTTCACTATGCTTGTATCGATATATTTAGAAGAAGTAACCGAAGATTAACAATGAAAAGATTAATTATTTATTTTAAAGGAGTAGTTTAAAATGACAAATTCAGCAATTATCGCAATCGCAGCAGCAATCGCAATCGCAATCAGTACATTAGGTCCCTCTATCGGTCAGGGTATGACAGCTAAGGCAGCTATGGAAAGTATCGCCCGTCAGCCTGACGCCGCAAAGGACATCCGTTCCACTCTTATTATTTCTCTTGCGCTTATGGAGGCTCTTACCATTTACGGTCTTCTCATCGCATTTATGCTTATTTCAAAAATCTGAGGTAGCAGTTTATGAGTATACAGCCATCAGTTATAGTGTGGACTGTAATATGCTTTCTTCTGCTTACGGTTATACTTAAAAACCTGCTTTTCACACCTGTGCTGAAAATGCTCGACAGCCGTAAGGAAAAGGTTGAGGCGGCAGATAAAAAGCTCCGTGACATCGAAAGCATAACCGCAGAGAATGAAAGACGCCTTGTCGCAGAAAAACAGCGTGCTGAGGCGGAAAGTATCGCACAGGCTAAAGCGAAGGTTCAGCAGATACAGTCCCAAGGAAAAAAAGAAATCGAAAACGCCCAGAGAGAATGCCTTTCCGATATTGAAGAATACAGAAAGGGCATAACAGGGGAATATGACAAGATAGTTTATTCCGTTGCTCCTAAAATGGAAACAGCGGCAGCTATCTTTGCCAAAAACATAATCTCAAACAGGATATGATATTATGGAATTTAAATATGTTATAATTAACTTTCTTATTCTCGTTGCCGTTCTGGTTCTGGTCGGCAGAAAGACTGTTAAAAGAATTTTCGGCGGCAGATATGAAAGAATAAACAGCGAACTTGACAGGGCAGAGGAAATAGAAAAAATGCCTGTGCCTTCTTTGCAGGAGCCTTCCGCTGAGACTCTCTCCGCAGACTGCAGTGAGGAGATAAACAAAGCGGAAAGCCTTGTTGCGGAAAAAATCGCATCTATTGAGGCCTTCGGTGAAAGAGAAAAAAGTGAAATTCACCGCTCAATGATCGAGGATGCCCGTAAGGAGCTTTTTTCCGTAATGAAAGAGAATGTAATCAGTCTCTTTTCTTATGAAAAATATCAGAATGCTATCAGGGAGCTTGACAGACAGGTAATCGATGAAATCCTGAAAAGAATCACTCTCACTCCCGGTGATATGGCTTACCTTAAGCATCACGATGTCCTTTATGTCACTCTTACCTCGGCGTATCCTCTTTCTGAGGATATAGTTAAGGATGTGGATAAGGCTACTACTGAGATGCTCGAAGCAGTGGGAGGCAAAACCTCTCTGTGGGTTCTGGAGGATAAAGAGCTTATCGGCGGTCTTCGCCTAAGAATAGGTGACACCGTTTATGACGGTACCGTGTCAGAGGAGCTTTATCAGTTCAGTAAAACTCTCAGCCGTGAGCCTATAATGCACGATGATACCGTCGGTCATCTTATTCAGGAGTTTACCGAAAGAGCAGAGAGCTTTACTCCGAAAATTCATCAGTATCAGCTGGGCAGAGTTATGACTGTTTCCGACGGTATCTGCTGGATGGACGGTCTTGCCGATATTATGTACGGCGAGGTAGTGGAGTTTGAATGCGGTGAAAGAGGTATGGTTCTCGACATTCAGCAGAACCGTATCGGATGTGTTATCTTCGGTGAATTTGAGCATATTGAAAGCGGCAGCAGAGTAAGACGTGTAGGCAGAATTGCTTCTGTTCCCGTAGGCGAATGTCTTTTAGGCAGAGTTGTTAACGCTTTGGGTAATCCCATCGATGCTATGGGTTATCTTCCCTATAAGGAGACCCGCCCAATCGAATATAAGGCGCCCGGTATTCTGGACAGAGCGCCCGTTAATTCTCCTCTTCACACCGGTATCAAGGCTATCGATGCTCTTGTTCCCATCGGTAAGGGTCAGAGAGAGCTTATCGTCGGTGACAGACAGACAGGTAAAACTGCCATCGCTATTGATACTATCATCAATCAGAAGGGTAAGGACACCGTCTGTATCTATGTTGCTATTGGTCAGAAGGATACTCTTGTGGCTGAAATTAAGGAAAAATTAGAAGCCCACGGTGCTATGGAATATACCACTATTATCGCTGTGCCTGCTTCCGCTTCTGCGGCACTTCAGTATATTGCACCCTTCTCAGGCTCTGCTATGGCTGAATACTTTATGTATGCGGGGAAGGATGTACTTATCGTTTACGATGACCTTTCAAAGCACGCCGTGGCTTACCGTGAGCTTTCCCTTCTTCTTCACAGACCCTCGGGCCGTGAGGCTTATCCCGGTGATATTTTCTATCTTCACTCCAGACTTCTCGAAAGAGCGGCACACCTCAGCGACGAGCTGGGCGGCGGCTCCATTACGGCTCTGCCCATTATCGAAACTCTGGCAGGTGATATCTCCGCCTATATTCCCACTAACGTTATTTCCATTACCGACGGTCAGATTTTCCTCGATGCGGAGCTTTTCAATGCCGGTCAGCGTCCTGCTGTCAATGTGGGTCTTTCCGTTTCTCGAGTAGGTGGTGCGGCACAGACTCCTTCCATGAAAAAGGTTTCATCCTCACTTCGCACCCGTCTTGCTCAGTACAGAGAGCTGGCTGAGTTTATGCAGTTCGGTTCGGATATTGACGAAGAGACGAAGAAAACCCTCGCTTCGGGCAGACTTCTCACGGAAGCACTACGTCAGGCAAGATATGCACCTATCGAGGATAATATGCAGACTGTTCTTATCTTTGCGGTAAGCGGTGGCTATGCTGACGGTATAGCACCCGATGAAATGGAAAAGTTTGAAAGAGAGCTTTATAAGTTTTTCTGCGAGAAAAAAGCTGACCTTGCATTAAAGATTAAGAATGCGAAAAAATTTGATGATGAGCTGAAAAACGAACTCGCAGAAGCACTTAGCGAGTTTAATGCGAGGTCATAATTATGGCTACAGTTCAGTCCTTAAAGAAAAAACTACAGACTATTCGCTCCACTGCTAAGGTTACCCGTGCTATGAAAACCGCATCCACGGTGAAGTATTCCAAGCTCAGCGGTATATATGCCGAATACGGAAAGTATGCTGATGAATATCTGCGTCTTTACGAAAGCTACCGCGGTGAATTCAATTCCGTTTTCACCTGCAGTAATCCCGATGCACCCTGCTGTTATGTGGTAATCACATCCAATAAGGGTATGTGCGGTGCCTTCAACACAGAGCTTCTGTCATTTTTCAGCGGAATTTATGAAAAAGGTGCAGTTATTTCCTGCGGAAAAAAGGCGGCAGAATATTTAGATAAAAAGGGTATAGAAACAGTAAAGAGATTTATCTTTGACGATATACCTTCTTACGAGCAGGTGAAGGAGCTTTTCACTTATATCTGTTCACTTATGGCTGAGGGCAAAATTTCAGCGGTAAAAACTGTCTATCCCGAGTATACAAATATGATAAAGCAGAGTCCCGTATGCCGTGATCTTTTCACCTTTGAAGAGGGGGGTGCGGAAATGGAGACACCTCTCTTTGTTCCCGACAGAGAGACGGTTATAAAGAATACGGCAGAAAAAATTTTTATGTCCGTGCTTTATAAGCGAGTACTCGAAACCGCACTCGGCGCACAGGCGGCTACTCTGACTGCTATGCGTTCGGCTTATGACACAGCCTGTGAATACAGTGCTAAACTCGAAACAGAAATGAACAGAAAGCGTCAGAGTCAGGTTACTGCTGACGTTCTCGAAATTTCAGCAGAATTTTCAATGAAAGGGGATATGTGATATGGCAAAAGGCTCCATAGGTATGGTGCAGAGAATAACGGGTCCCGTTGTTGATATTCTCTTTGCGCCTAATGAAATTCCCGATATTTTCAATGCCGTAAAGGTTAAAGTAAACGAAGAAATATATACCCTCGAGGTATCACAGCATTTAGGCGGCGGTGAGGTAAGATGTATTTCGATGAACCCCACCGACGGTATGTCCCGAGGAATGAAGGCTACGGATACAGGTGAGCCCATAAAAATTTCTGTCGGTGCAGAAACTCTCGGCAGAATGGTTAATGTAACGGGCGCACCCATTGACCGCGGTGAAAAAATAGAAACAGCAGAGAAATGGCCCATTCATCATCCGGCGCCTCCTTTTGCTGAAATCGTTTCCTCTACGGATATTCTCGAAACGGGCATCAAGGTTATCGACCTTATGACGCCTTACATTAAGGGTGGCAAGATAGGTCTTTTCGGCGGTGCAGGTGTAGGCAAGACAGTTCTCATTATGGAGCTTATACGTAATGTTGCCTTCGAGCATGACGGCTATTCCGTTTTCGCAGGCGTCGGTGAACGCTCGAGAGAGGGTAACGACCTGTGGAACGAAATGAATCAGTCAGGAGTTATTGACAAGACAGCACTTGTTTTCGGTCAGATGAACGAGACAGCGGGCGCAAGACTCCGTGTACCTTTGGTAGGTCTTACTATGGCTGAATATTTCCGTGAAAAATCCCACAAGGATGTGCTTTTATTCATCGATAATATCTTCCGCTTCACTCAGGCGGGCAGTGAGGTTTCCGCACTTTTGGGCAGAATGCCTTCAGCAGTTGGTTATCAGCCAACTCTTGCTTCAGAAATGGGTAAATTACAGGAAAGAATCGTGTCTACAGGTAACGGCTCCATTACTTCCGTTCAGGCAGTTTATGTTCCTGCTGACGACCTTACGGACCCGGCTCCCGCTACTACCTTCTCACATCTTGATGCTACTACTGTTCTGTCAAGAAAGATAGTAGAGCTGGGTATTTATCCGGCAGTTGACCCCCTCGAATCCTCTTCGAGAGCGCTCACTCCCGACTTTGTGGGTGAGAGACATTATAAAACTGCCAAGGAAACTCAGAGAGTTCTGCAGAAGTATGCAGAGCTTCAGGATATTATCGCTATCCTCGGTATGGATGAGCTTTCCGCAGAGGATAAGGAGCTCGTTAAGAGAGCCAGACGCGTACAGCGCTTTATGAGTCAGCCCTTCCACGTGGCTGAAAGCTTCACAGGTCAGCAGGGTATTTACGTACCTCTCGAAAAGACCGTAGACAGCGTAGAAAGAATCCTTGCAGGTGAGTGTGATAACATACCCGAGCAGTATTTCCTTATGTCAGGCACTATTGACGATGTATTCGCTAAATATAAAAAGGAACACGGGTGAGAATGATGAAGTTTACACTTTTCACCCCTCACCGTCAGTTTTCGTCACTTGAATGTGACAGTGTGAAACTGTCTGTCGCCGACAGTGTAAGCGGTAAGTTTTCAGGCTCCTACGGTATAAGAAGCGGTCACGCGAAAGCAGTATTTTCTCTCGCAGAGGGTAAAATCACCGTAAGCCTTAAGGATAAGGAAATTTTCTCAGCTGAATGTCAGGGTGGATTCGCTATGGTGGAAAATGACGAGGTCAGAGTCACTGCTGACGGAATAAAGGAATAAAAAAATAAGCCATTGTAAAAGCACAATTGCCGATACAATGGTTTTTATTTTTGTCGATTATTCTGTTTTAATATCCAATAATTCGTCTGCGCTGATTTTATAATAATTGCAGAGTTTTGCGAAATCTTCAATTGTTAGTTTTGCTCTTCTTTTTTCTATGTGGTCATAGCCTTGTTGTGATTTATCGATAATTTTTGCTATTGTTTTTTGTGAAAGGTCATTGTCAATTCGTAAAGCTATTAATTTATCTAAATAGTCCATAAAACCACCTCTGAAAAAAATCATACAATACTCTTAAATTGAGTATTGACAATTACTCAAAGATTGAGTATAATATAAATAAAATCAAGGAGGTACATATTATGTTTTGTAAAAATTGCGGAAAAGAAATTGCTGATAAAGCGGTGGTTTGCCCTAATTGCGGTTGTGCGGTTAAGCCTAAAAAGTCTAAGAAGAAGTTGTTTATAATTATTGGTGTTGTTTTTGTGATTATGTGTATAGCCGTTGGCTCGAGCGGTACGGAACCTGCAGACGGTACAGGTGCTACAGTCGGTTTATCTGAAAGTAAAGTTACAGAGACTACTCTTCCCGATGAATTCAGCGGAAAATGTCCCGTGACAGTATCGGCGACTATAGCAGATAACATTATAGGTGTTCCCGAAATCAGTATTCATACAAAGAATAAAACCGAAAAAGATATTGCGGCAGTTCAGTATTATCTGGTAGGCTATGATGTGTATGGTGAAGAAGTAAGCTTTCTTATGACTAGTCATAAATTAAGTGACGATGATGGATTAAAAGCAAATGCAAGTTCTACAAGCGCTTGGCAATTACTCGACCAGGAAATAAAGACGGGCGAAATATATGTTTATAGTGTATATTTCACCGATGGTACTGAATGGGGCGACAAAGATGCATCTACCTCAAATATCAAGAAATACGGATTGAAGATACAGGTAGAACAATAAAACAGTAAAGCCGACAGATTCGAAAATGAACCTGTCGGCTTTTTGCATTTGTTGAAGACTTACCTGAAAGGAGAGGTGGCAACCGATAGGTTGACGGAGAGGTTCACACCCCTAACGCCTCAATCATCTCCTTAAACTCCTCACCTTCCCTGAACTCCTCCGACAGGGGATATTTTTCCGTCAGAAGCTCCTTTACTTGCATTTTTGCAACATAAGTGGTACCAAGTGTCTGCTTGTCAAATTCTTTCCCCTCAAACATCACCGAGTGCATAACTGTTACTCTGTCCATACTGTCAAACCTTACTGCAAGCTCGCACATTTTACGGAAGTTTTCCAACACTTTTTCTTTGTCGCCGATTTTGAAATACCATACACCGCAGTGTCCGTAATTGTACATCATAATCCGCCACATTCTGCCGTAATTTCCGTCATCATAAATAGAATCGAGAATATCAATTGCCTTTTCGTAGGCATTTATTCTCTGCTTATCGGAAAAGACTCCGTCCCACAGATAATGTGATAAGGTGTTGTCAAGTAAACACAACTCTTCTTCGATGGCTTCTCGGATTATTTCTGTTCTTTCGGGATGATTTTCAGGGTAGCAGTTAAAAAACATTTCCTGTCCGTCTCTCATTCTCGGCATTTCCTTTATGATTTTTTCGCAGTCCTCAAAGGTAACACCGCTGTTTTCTTCTTTCGAAAGAAGCTCGAGAAAGTGTATGTAAAATCTTTTAGCACAAATGCGGATGGAATCGGAGGTACACTTCTCTTGGATATTCTGATACAAGGAATTTATTTTTGCTTTGTTTTCTATTGCATTGTTAAAGAAGATAAGATTGCTCATATATCTCAGCTGTACACGGAAATCACCCGGGTATTTTTCCTTCAGATACATAATCGACCTTTGGATTAATTTGTCGTCCGTCAGATTGTCGTGTTCTTCTAAAAGTCGCCTTATTTCTTCTTCATCCTCAGCTCTGTTCACTCCGAGCAGTTCATCCACGCTCACCTTAAAAAATCCTGCGATTTCGGGAAGCATAGTGATGTCGGGATAACTTTCGCCTCTTTCCCAGTTGCTCACAGTCTGTAAGGTAACACCTAAAAATTCTGCCAGAGTTTCCTGTGTCAGATTTCTTTCCCGTCTTAATCTTTTTATGTTTTCATTTAAATAGACAGTCATATTTTATCACCTCTTATTAGTTTTCTGACCGGCCACCTATATAATAGCCTATAATAATCCGAAAAACAATAAAGCATCCCTTGAGTGAAATTCAAAGGATGCTTGAAAAATTCAAAATTCTACATATTCTCCATCATTATCTTAAACGCTAATTCCTCTAACTGCTCTATGCTTTCGAGGGTTCCTACCTGCTGACGGTAGGCGGCGGCACCCTTGATGCCCTT
>JAZNMU010000124.1:0-24622 GCA_045579865.1 Acutalibacteraceae bacterium | reverse complement strand
CTCCTTGGCTCACAGAACGACATGGCTACGATCCGACTTCCTTATTATATGGCTCGTAGGCGGTCAGGTAAGCACAGCTATTCTTGTAGGTATGGTTTTATGTGTGGCTCTTTCCTTTATTACGAAGGACACCGCCATTCTTACACCTAAGGTTGTCGTCGAATCTCTCGAAAACGGCGCCAAGAATACTATCGGTGTTTCCGTTGCCTGCGGTATGGCAGGTCTTATCTCGGGCGTTGTTACCATGACTGCTCTCGGTCAGCTTCTTATCAGCACCCTTGTTCCCATCGCAGAAAACAGTATGTTCCTTGCACTTTTCCTAACAATGCTTTGCTGTATCGTTTTAGGTATGGGCGTTCCCACTACTGCGAACTATGTTATTATGGCAACCATTACCGCTCCCATACTTATCAAGATGGGACTTCCCGTTCTGGCGGCTCATATGTTCGTGTTCTACTTCGGTATCGTTGCGGACATCACTCCTCCCGTTGCTCTTGCCGCTTATGCAGGCTCGGCTATAGCTAAGTCAAATCCGATGAAAACAGGTGTCACGGCGACAAGACTCGCCATCACCGCCTTCATTGTTCCTTACATTTTCGCCTACAGCCCCAAAATGCTCTTCATTGACAGTGCCTGGTATGATGTTGTTCTTATCGCCATCACTTCCGTTATCGGTATCTATGCCGTTTCGGCAGGTATGGAAGGGTATATGTTTGAAAAGTGTCCCTGGTGGCAGAGGATTATGCTTCTCGGCGGCGGTCTTCTTCTGATTATCCCCGGAGTGGTTACCGACCTTGCGGGTATTACACTGACAGCTGTGGTCATCATTCTTCAGAAATTAAAGGAAGAAAAGAAGAAAGGTACACCGGCTATGGCAGAAATCAGCGATGTGGCGTAAATAATAGTATTAAACCGTTGTATTACCGAGAGGTTTTACAGCGGTTTATTTATTTCGGGCGATTTTATTCACGAAATATTTACTTTAATATTTTCCCTCTTTCTCTTGACAAAAATAGGGAAAACGAGTACATTATAAGTAATGCTTATTAGTATGGAAAAGTATATAATCTCAATAAAGGAGAGAATAATAATTATGAAAAAAGAAATCAAAATTGCTATTGCTGTTATACTCAGCATCTGGTTCTTTGTTATGGGCTTCGAACTCGGTGTTTACAAAGAGAGAAAGGCTAATATCCAGTCGGGCAGCGAGGTAGTCAACACTGTAAATCCTACTCCGCAGTCTGCAGTTCCCTCTACCACACAGCCTACAACAATTCCCACAACAGTACCCCCCACCACACAGCCGACTACTGTGCTTCCCCCTGTGATCGATCCTAATCAGAATTCAACAGCTCCCACAGTACAGCCTTCTTCCAATGCACCTGCAAGCAATGACCCCTCATCTCTTTCAAAGGCGCAGATTATCGAAAAGATGAATGACTATATGAAGGCTCTTAAGGCAGAGCAGAATGTTAAGGCGCATAAGTCAGAAAACATCACTGTAGAAATTACAGACTGTTCAGTTCCTGCTGCAGTAAGTCTTATCAACAATATTGTAAAAAATCTTGCCGGTTCTGAAGAAATTGATTATTCCATCGCAAACGGTGCCACTGCATCAGGCGAAACAATGTTTGGTTTGATCCCTCCCACAAACAAGGATTTCCTTCTTACTGATGCATCTGTTCTTACAGCTACAGCCAAAGCATCAGGTACCGATACTGTTTATACAGTTGTTCTTGTAGAAGAAAGCACTACTATCGGTTCTCCTGTTCCGACTCATAACTCCTCAGCTATCGGTTATCTTGATCTCGCTTCTCTCGACCTTCCCGGTGTTACCATCGCAGAGGCTGATATGAAGTATCCCGGTTCTACCGTAGAGATTACGGTTAATGCTGACGGTAAGGTTACAAAGCTTGTTAACAAGCTTCCTATGTCAGGCTACGGTCAGGCTCAGATTTCCTTCTTTAACGGCAACGCTACCTTCCAGGGTGCACTCGACGAAAGCTGGACCTTCACCTATTAATCAAATGAAAATTTAAAGAGCAACCACAGCGGTTGCTCTTTTTTTGTAATGATTTAATTATTCAAAAACCTTTTTAAATAAGTCAAGTCCCGAAATCTTCATAACTACACTGCTTGCGTGGGAGCAGGCGGTACCGAGGAGCTTATTACCCACGCTCATAAGGTGAGCATCCACCCCGAAGACCATATCAGCTCTTTTATTCTTCATACCTCTGAGGATAAGATTACACATTCTGTCGCAGTCTGTGCTGATAAAGTCCATAGCCTTTTGTGCCTTGCTTTCTACAGGAGCGCCCTGATTACGGAAAATGTTTGTCTTTGTAAATCCGGGGCAGACAAGGCCTACGTAGCAGTTTTTTCTGTATTCCTCTCTCACTGCATCGGTGAGGCTTTTAAGAGCGGCTTTACTTGCCGAATAAACAGAGGTTCCTGCTAAGGAGCAGAGAGCGGCAGAGGAAGCGATGTTTACTACGGCGGCGCTGTCGGACTGAAGAATGACGGGCATAAGAGCATTCATTGAGTAAAGACATGAGTAGAAGTTGATATGCATAGCTTTGTCAAGCTCTTCAACAGTATAGTTAAGAAAACGGTCAAACTTAGGCAGAATGCCTGCATTATTGATAAGGATGTCGGGTGCGAGATTTTCTTCCTTTACTGTTTCGGCGAGCTTTTCCCAGTTTTCTTTTACAGAAACATCGAAGGTGTAGTAGGTGAAGCTTTCACTTTTACTGCCGAGGGAGTTTTTCAGAGCGAGAAGTCGTTCTTCGTTACGGGCGATACCGATTACCTTACATCCGTGTTCTTTTACGAGTCTTTCCGCTAACTCCTTACCGATACCGCTCGAAGCGCCGGTGAGAATAACGGTTTTATTATCATACCAGCATTTGTTCATTGTAAACACCTTTATTCTTTTTAAGATTTTTTAATATGATACCACTGAAGAGATGTCGGAGTGTTAAGAGTATATTAACAAAGATTAAACCGGAACGGAGGATGGTGCTTTCAAATAAAAAAATCAAAGATGTTTTCTAAATATTGACAAACGGAGTTTTTTGGTCTATAATCATAATACATAGGTGTCTAATATACACCGATTATTAAAACAAATGGAGGAATCCTTATGAAAAAAGCATTATCAATCATTCTTTCCGTGCTTGTAATTTTCTCAATGTTCAGTATGGCAGTTTCTGCTGCAGATTCTGATGTGCCCGGTGAAAAGGAAGGTATAGTAACAGTAAAATTTGTAGTTGACGGAGTACTTTACAAAGAAATTAAGGTTATGCCCGGTGTAACCTTTAACCACTACCTGATTGAAGGCGGCGTTGCAGAGCTCGGAACACCCACTAAGGCTTCTACTGAAACAACCAGATACATTTTCAAGTGCTGGAAAAATGAAGCTGACGGTACAGAAGGTCAGGCTGGTAATATTCCTGCTGTTCCTGTAGCAAAGGAAGGCGAAGCTCAGATTACAGAAGTTACTTATACAGCTGTTTTCGTTGAAGAAGATATCGTAGAAAACCAGACATTCTGGGCTTTCATTCAGACTATCTTTGAGAGAATCAATATGATTTTTGAATACTTCGCAAAGGTATTTGAAGGCGTATTCGAATTCTGATTATAAAAGTACATAGGGTTGCCGCATCGGAATGCGGCAACTTTTTTGTTTATGAAAATATTTCTATAGTCTGTTTTCATTGACAAATAATATGATAAATGGTATATTTAATAATAATCGAAATTTTATCCCTTTGAAAGAGAGAGGTATGTTATGAGCATTTATACAAAGGAAGATATAATCCGCATAACAAAGGAAGAAAAGGTTAACTTTATCAATCTGCAGTTTACTGACATTCTCGGTACACTCAAAAGTGTTTCCGTAACTACAAGTCAGCTTGAGAAAGCCCTCAATAACCGCTGTATGTTTGACGGCTCATCCATCGACGGCTTCGTAAGAATCGAAGAAAGTGATATGTGTCTTTATCCCGACCTTGACTCTTTCGTGATTTTACCCTGGGACGAATGCTCAGGCAAAACTGCCAGACTTATCTGTGATGTTTATAACTCCGACGGTACTCCTTTTGAGGGCGATCCCCGTTATGTGCTTCGCAGAGCCATAAAAAGAGCGGCTGATATGGGCTATACCTGTAATATCGGTCCCGAATGTGAATTCTTCCTTTTCCATAAGGACGAACAGGACAAGCCTACCACCAGAAGCTATGACAAGGGCGGCTACTTTGATTTAGGTCCTGTAGACAGAGGCGAGGGATGCAGAAGAGACATTTGCCTCTGCCTTGAAAAAATGGGCTTCGAAATCGAGGCTTCACATCACGAAAACGCTCCCGCACAGCACGAAATCGACTTCAAATATGACGAGATTCTGAGAACTGCCGACAATGTTATGACATTCAAGTATGTGGTTAAAAATCTTGCCAATCAGCATAACCTCTATGCTACCTTTATGCCCAAGCCTATTTACGGTATCTGCGGCTCAGGTATGCACATTAATCTTTCACTTTTTAACGGCGAAAAGAATGTTTTCTGTGACGAAAATGACGAAAGAGGTCTCAGCCAGGTAGCCTATAACTTCATCGCAGGTGTTATGCACCACATCAAGGCTATCACTGTGCTCACCAACCCTATCGTAAACTCCTATAAGAGACTCGTTCCCGGTTATGAGGCTCCCGTTTACATCGCCTGGAGTGCGAAAAACAGAAGTCCTCTCATCCGTATCCCCACAGCCAGAGGAACAGGTACACGAATCGAGCTTCGTAATCCCGACCCCGCAGCTAACCCCTATTTAGTTATGGCGGCTATCCTTCAGGCTGGTCTCGACGGCGTGGAAAAGAAAATGACTCCTCCTTCTCCCGAGGACTCAAATATCTTCAAGCTCACAGTGGAGGAGAGAAGAGAAGCAGGTATTCATTCTCTTCCCAAAACTCTCTACGATGCAGTAAGAGAGTTCAGAAAGAGCGACTTTGCCAAAGAGGCAGTAGGCGAGCACGTATGGAAAAAGTATATCGAAGCCAAGGAAGAGGAATGGCGTGAATACAGCACCAGAGTTTCTCAGTGGGAAATCGATAAGTATTTAGGTAAGTATTAATAATTTCAGGGCAACGGCAGAATACCGATTGCCCTGTTTTATCCCCGAAAGGTGTAAAAATAAATGGAATACAAAATTAATCCGATGGCTTTCACGGGGATTTTTCCCGTGCCCAATTCATTGGTTGACGAAAATATAAGACTTGCAAGCGTAGTTCAGCTGAAGGTTCTTTTATATATTCTGCGCCACAGTAATGACGGTCCGGCAGAGACTGAAATGATAGCTGAGGCTCTTTTACTGGAAACGGACGATGTAAAGGATGCTATGATTTTCTGGGCGGAAAGAGGTCTTCTCGTAAAAGACGGACAGATTCCGGCATCTTCTCCCGTGTCTGAAAAGAAAACAGAGAAAAAGGAAGAAAAGCCCTTACCTGTAAAAGAAGAAAAAAAGGTGGCTGACATACCTATTTCACGTCCCTCCTATGAGGATGTGGTACAAAGAATTAAAGAGAGTGACGAAATAACCGTTCTTTTACAGGAGGCTCAGACCGTTTTAGGCAGAACCATCGGCTATGACGGACAGTCAGTGCTTGTTATGATTCACGACAATTATGACCTTCCTACCGAAGTCATACTTATGGCTATCGAATATTCTCTTTCGCTGAAAAAAACAGGCTGGGCAAGTATAGCCCGTATAGCAAGGCGCTGGAGCGAAATGGAAATCGACACCCTCGAGGGTGCTATGCAGTACATCGAGGAGCATAATATAGTTGACGAAACCTGGGCGAAGCTCCGTGAAATGACAGAAATATCTAACCGTAATCCTACTGAAAAGCAGAGAAAGTATATGGTTGCCTGGGTCAAGGAATACGGCTACGATGTGGACATAATATACTGTGCCTATGAGGAAAGCATCGACAATACAGGAAAAATGAGTATGCCTTATATGGACAAGATTATCCGCTCATGGCACGAAAAGGGTGTTAAAACTCTTGCTGATATACAGAATGAAAGGGTAAAATGGGAAACCGAAAAGAAAAAACGTTTCTCTAAGGATAAGAAAAAGGAAGACAAGCCTCAGGGCGAAGCCTCCTATGATATTGACGAATATATGAAAAAATCCCTTAATCTGCAGTATGTAAAAAATGACGCGAAAAGCGGGGTGTGATTATGGCTTATAAAAGAAGCGTATACCAGAGAGCGAAGGAAATACTGGAAGAAAGAAAAAGAACCGCCGAGGCTGAGGCAGAAATGCGTCGCTCGGAGGTTATGATGAAGTGTCCTGAGCTTTTAGACATCGAAAGAGAGATGGCTCAGTGCGGTGCTGATGTGGTCAAGGCAGTCGGTATGGGCGGAGATGTGGCTGAATATGTCCGCAATCTCGCCGTAAAAAATCTCGCCGCACAGGATAAAAGAAAGTCTCTGCTGAAAAAAGCAGGCTATCCCGAAAATTATCTCGATGTTAAGTATAACTGCATCGTATGTAAGGATACAGGCTCTCATGACGGTTATTACTGTCCCTGCTATAAAAAGCTCATCCGTGATGTAGCAAGAGATGACCTTGACGCTAACTCACCCATAAAAAAGTGCACCTTTGATAATTTCTTGCCCAATTACTATCCTGATGTTAAGGATTCTCTTTTGGGAGTAAATCAGAGAGAGCATATGGTGAATACTCTTAATTTCTGCAGAGCTTATGCGGAGGATTTCTCTCTCAGCTCGAAGGGCATAATAATGATAGGTAAAACAGGTCTTGGCAAGACACACCTTTCTCTCGCAATCGCAAACCGTGTTCTCGAAAAGGGCTACGATGTTTACTATGATAGCATACAGACCATAATGTATAAGCTGGAAAAGGAACATTTCGGCAGACTCGCTCCCGAGGAAAGTATAAAGGACGATGTTCTGAACTGCGACCTGCTCATCATTGACGACCTTGGTGTGGAATTTACCACGCAGTTTACCGTCAGTGAGCTTCATAACATCATAAACACCCGTATGCTTCGCTCGCTTCCTACTATAATCAGCACTAATCTCGAACTTTCTGAGTTGGAGGAAAAGTATACACAGAGAATCGCATCGAGAATAATGGGTTCCTGTTATCCCATCAGATTCTGCGGTAAGGATATAAGGCAGATGAAGTAAAATAAGCGAAAGCAGAAAGCCGTAAAAAGCCTTCTGCTTTCGCTTTATAACATCAACAACAAAGAAGCTGCATCAGGATAATGCTTCATCCTCGGATATTTCTGCCTCTTCCTTTACGTCATCCTTTTTCTCGATTTCTTCGGGAGGGATAACGAGGGCAATGATAGCAGAATGAGTAATAAAGTTTACACAGGCATAGGCGTAATCGTCGATTTTATCGTAAAGTCTGCCTGCGCTGACGGTGCCGTTATAGACAGTGTGTGTGCTGTTTGCCACATAGCCTACCGTTCCGATATAGGGAAGCTCGGCGGCTATGGCCTCGCAATCATAGGCGTTGCTTTTGTCTTTGCTGATTTTAAGAATCTGTCCCACACGGAAGGGTTTGAAGCCGTAATAATTTTTTATTCCTGTTATTGTTACAAAGTGGCTTTTCATAGTGCATCGTCCTTTCATTCGTGTTGTAATGTCATTATAGCATACACATAGTCCCAATATTTGGATTTTGGTTCGCAGAGAAAAATTTTTATTTTTTCGTAAAACCTCTTGATTAAAGGAGACACTTTTAGTATAATCTTAAAAGCAAAGTCAATATGCTGGAATAGCTCAGTTGGTAGAGCAGCGCATTCGTAATGCGCAGGTCGCGTGTTCGAGTCACGTTTCCAGCTCCACCTATAAACCCTTGTGGCATAAGACTTCAAGGGTTTTTCTCTTTTTTATGGTTTGCCCTCATTAATGTAGTTTGGCGTTTATTTGGCGCTTATTGTGCAAAATTCAGGTGCTTTTTATATAAAAATCGACCTCTTTCCTTTTGTCCGGGAGAGAGGTCTTTTGCTTGTGATATGTTTTCAGTAGTGCAAAGGAAAAACGGTAAGCGTAAAAGCCTACCGTTTCCTTACCCGTGAAGGGTATAGCATTTTTTATAAGACCCGCAAGGGGTATAGTTAGTATATGTGTTATAGAAACTCATTATTACTTCCTACACTACTATTCTAATCCATTTTTTTTAAAATGTCAAGACTAACAACAATAATTTTACTGTTGCCTTGTAAATAGGGCTATGATTTTGTTGTCTATTTCGGTGAGTTGTTCGCTTGTTACTTTGTATGTGCCGTCTGATGTTTTTTTAGGCTTAATGATTCTAAGTTTTGAAACAGCTCTTATTTGCAAAGGCATAGCATAGCTTAATTTATCTGAGCCAGGTATAATCTCACCTAAAAACACTTCTGAATGATGCAAATCATCAACAGATTTGTTGTCAGCCATTGAAGATATCGGTACAACCGTAACTGTATTATTAGAACGGTTATTATTGTTTTCAACTACAACTGCATAATGTGTACCGCCTAATTCACTACCAACATTATAACCGAAGTGAGCTAATACTATTTCACCTCTTTTATAATATCTCAATTTCTGCGGCTCGAAAGTTTTTTCAAAGCCTATGTACCGACACCACACGTCAAGCCATTCTTTTAATATTCGCTGTTGTTTTAATGGCAATAATTTTATTGTTTTCTTAATTTTATCTACAACGGAATTGATTTCATCATCTGTCAACTCTTCTGAAAAATCTCTCTTGTGCTTCTCACTCATTTATTTACTCCTTTATTTTAACTTCTTTTTTATTAAATATCCTGAGGGCATTATGCTTATTTTTCGCCCTCATTCTGCATACTCAATGATATATTCTTTATCAGCTTTTAAAACTAATTCAAATTTAAGCACAGAGCCAATCTGACATAACTCTTTTGCTGAAAAGTTATCTCTTGCCATTTTATTTGCTAAATTTTGTCTTGTTGTGCCTAATGCTTCCGCAAGTTCGGTTTGTGACATATTTAAGTATTTTAATCTTTCTTTTATTGCTTTTGAAGCAGACATAGATTATCACCTCTCTTATTACAATAAAAGTATAACACATCTTTGTACACTTTTCAATGTACACAATATACAAAAAGAAATGTTCATATTTGTACACTATTTAGTTAACTTTTTATTTGAAAAGTCTTGACTTTGTAAACTGTTTAGTGTACAATATAGACACAAGGTTAAGGAAAGGCAACACGGTGGAAACAAGCCTGATACTAATGCGAACTGTACAGCAGACACTATCCCGTAAGCCCTCATAATTAGCCAAATATAAAACAAAGGAGTAAAAAACAATGACAACAAACGAACTCACAACAAAAATCAGAGAGCTTAAGGAACTGCAAGCCCTCATTGATGAAGCAACAGCAGAGGCAGATGCAATCAAAGACGAATTAAAGGCGCATATGACCTCTGAGGGCAAGGAAGAAATGACAGTTGACGTGTATAAGGTCAGATATACAGTAGTTAAAAGCAGCCGTTTTGATTCTGCATCATTCAAAAAGACACACGGAGATTTATATGAACAGTACAGTAAGCAGACAGAAACACGCCGTTTCAGCGTGGCATAAAGAAAAGCCCTTGTATCTCCACCGACCAAAGCGAAATACAAGAGGCTAAACAAACCCTGCAAAGAGAGGGCAAATTTATTATATAATGCCCTCTCTGACTTGTCAAGAAAATGACTGAAAACAAGATAAAAAACGAAAAATACACTATAAATGGCAAAGAATTTGATATTATAGGCTATGTTTCACCGAACGCCTGTGATAAAGGTGCAAGAGTGGAGAAAGATTATCCCGGAGCCGTACCGCTTTTGAATATTAAAATGATGTCAGACTTTAAATGGCAATATTTATCTCTTATGAGCCGAATTGAAGGTCCTGAGGGCTACGAGAGCAGGGGAGAAGATGTACCGGCTGTAATTGAAAAACTGAAACAATGGCTCAGAGAACATATTGAGTGTATTACAGACCTTAAGCCTGATGAACAAGAAAAACTTAATGCTATTTTACATAAGGAGTGCATAATATGAAGCAATATGAAGATGAACAGCTTTATGCACGGTTTAATCAACTTTTTATTCAGCTTGATGTAGTTGATACAGCGGACCTTATCGGAGTAATGACGGCTATGCTAAGATCTGATAAATATAATCAAGACTTAAAGGTCCCACATCTCACAGCGTTAAAAAGATAATCGACCACCGACCAAAACGAAAAACACCATATTAACCAACCACAGGATTATAAGAGCAGACAATTTACCGTTGTTTGCTCTTTTCTTTGTCAAAAATGCCCTCATAAGCGATTTTTATGTTGTTATAATGACTTTTCGTTTGTGGTTTTCTCTCGGTTCGTTCTCGGTTCGATTTGATGTTTTCTCGGAGTTCGCTCGGAGTTCGATTTGCTTTTCCTCGCGCGCACGCGTGAGAGATGTTTGGTTTTATAAGGTTGTTTTTATGCTTTATGAGGGCAGATTATGTCCTAAACTTAATACTGTTAAGAGCCGTTTAAAGGACTTTCAGCCCTGTTTTACGCTCTCTTTTTATCGTGTTACATAACATCTGTCGAGAGAGTGAAAAATACACTTTTCTCTTGCTTCATTCTTGGTTCGATTTGCTTTTCCTCGCGCGCGTGCGCGTGAAAGAGGTCAAGTTTTGTCAAGTTGTTTTATACCGTTTATGAGGGCTGTTATGTCCTAAACTTAATACTGTTAAGAGCCGTTTAAAGGGCTTTCGCGCCCTCTTTTATGCTCTCTTTTTATCGTGTCCGGATTAGTGTTTATTGAACATGTGGAAAATGGCCTTTTCTCTCTGTTCGATCTCAGTTTGATTCTACATTTGTCCTCATAAGCTGTATGAACTTTTCTATGCCCTTGGGTGTAATAAGTACCTGAATACCGCTGTGACCGTTTCTGTCGCTGTAAAACTGCTTATGCTTGCATAATCCCTGGTCGATACTGCGCTGATATGCTTTTATATCTCCGTAACCGTCACGATAGGTATAGCCTGCTTGCATAAGTTCATTGATAAGTCTGTTTCTCGGTACGCCTATCAGTTTTGCGGCATCTGTAAAATTGACTGACCTACCGTGTGCGATAACGTTATCATAATATTCTGCCTTGGGCTTCATAACGCTGTTTTCTTCTATGAGGGCAGTATTGACCGCTTTAACAGAATCAAGCTGTTTTCGTGCAAATTGCAAAGCTCTGCTCATAATATATTCGGGAGAGTTCCACTTCTTTTCAAGCTCGATAAAGTATAATCGTGCTTGTTTGCCCTCATCGCTTCTCTGAAGCATACATATCTCTTTTGACATTTCTATTGTTAGCTGATATTCTGTTTTAGGTCTGCCGCCTGTACTTTCACTCAAAAATGAGTAAAAGTCTTTTCCATCTTCAAAACCATATTCACACATTCTCGGAAACCAGTCCGTAAACGCTGTTTTTACATTCAAAAACTGATGCAATTCTCTTGCTGATACTGTCGGTCTGTCATTGTCATAATTAACTGCTATTAAATCATACATAGTATTAACCTCTTTTTATCTTTTTGTGCTGTGTTTCGTTCTAAAACTTTACACATTTTCAAGTCTTGTAAAAGCTGATATAAAAATCAGCTCGAATTATTCTTTTAAGGGTTATGAGGGCGTGTCTTTCTGTACCTCTTTTACATACTTGAAGTATAAATATCCGTATTTGGTACACTTGATTTCGACCAATTTATAACCTTTAGGGGCTTGTGGTGGACTTTTCTCGCTGTATATGCGCTTAACTTCGGATATATCTTCCTTTTCGGGCGTTCTTGCGTTGCGTGTCTGCTTCCATCGGTGACCGCCCTGTTCAGGTGTCCAATGGTCAAAGAGATAATTTGCAAGGGCTGTATAGTCACTGCCGTAATCAACACCGTCGTAATAATTATGCTCTCGCAGATTCTCAACAGAAACGATAGAACCGTATATCCACTGCTTATTGATAATATCTGCAGGTATGCCCTCAGAAAGCATATGTATATGAATACGGCGTGTGTTTTTGCCTCTGCCCAGGTATATGAAGATAACGGCATCAGGGCAAGCGTACTTTAACCGGCGTACAAATAAATCTCTTATATGCTTTGCTTCATCAAAAGTATGTACCTCATTTTCATTGTCGAAGGTAAGTGTACTGTATAAAGAGCCGGGAGAAAAGTTTTCATTGACAAGACGTGCGTGTTTACGCCTGGAGATGCCTAATTTATGCTGTTCTCGCTCTTCTTCGGTATTAAACCTTAAGCGTGGCTTTGCCGTTATATCGTTCTTTCCTCTGTCAGATATGCAGTATATCTCCTGTTCACATACAACGCCTGAAAAGGTTCTTTTCTTTACTCTTTTTCGCATTTCATCAAATCTCCGTCTGAATACTCATATAAGGCGGTAAATTTGACATACAGACTATCTTGTGTTATACTATGTACACTCACTTACTTACCGCCTTAGGGCGTGCCTTACATAAGTTGCCGCTTATGTGGGGCGTTTTTTTATTTTAAATTACTTTTCTTATGCCCTCATGAGTTTCTTTTTGACTTAATGAGGGCGTATTCAGCAATTCAAAGAGGCGGTCAAGGTTTATAAGCCTTTTATTACCCACTCTTACAACAGGAATTTCACCTCTGTTAACTGCTGCTCTTAATGCCCTCAGAGTGTAAGCTGTAGCAGGATCAGCCTTTTTCAGCTCTGCATATGCTTCCGGGAGAGTTCTCATTCGTGGCACAGACATATTAACCCGCCTTTCTGCTTTCGGAGATACTGTCAATAATGGCAAGTATCTTTGTTTTTTCATCTTCGGGCAGCTCGTGACGGAGTTTGCAGGATAATCCGCTCGCTTGAATTTTTAAAGCCTCTGCTACTTCCCACAGTTTTACTCCTTTTTCCTTTGCTTTGATTCTGATTTCTTTGTTGTTCATTTTTGACACCTCATTAAAATTATTATTGTTATTGACATAACGGTTTTGTTATGGTATTATCCTAACATAACAACAATAATAAATCAATAGTTTTTGTTATGCAAAAACAACAACATAACAAGATTGATATGTGGAGGCTTTTTGAAATGGATGAAATAACAAAAAAAGTAATCGGAACAAGAATTAACACCGCCTTAGCGTTAAGGAATGTGAAACAAAAGGATCTTGCGAAACATCTTAAAGTATCGGATAATACTATTTCTTACTTCGTTGGTGGGAGTAGAAACCCTAATATGGAACAGTTGATAAAAATTTCAAAGTTTCTGAATGTTTCTACTGATTATCTGCTTGATTTAGCAAAAGAACCAAGTACAGATACAGAAATTAAAGGTATTTGCGAATACACTGGTTTAAATGAGGAATCAATTGAAAAACTGCATTCGTATGCTTCGTTGTCAAAACATTTGAATAGCAGAACAATGAGGGAGCAGAGTTTACGAACATTATCATTAATCAATTATGTAATTTCTTCGAAATGTTTTAAACACGCAATTAGCGATATTTTGTATTATCTATCAACGATGCAAAATGAAATTAACGTTTTTTACGATACAATTGATAGAATAAACAAAAATGAAGCATATGCGACGGAAATTATACATGAAGCAATTATTTATAACGATGCTCGATTGTCATATTTTGAGGCTGTGGAAAGTTTTAAAAAAATTGTAGATGATTATACAGCAGAAACATATAGAAAATGGGAAAAAGCAAAAGAAAAACAAAAATATATTTCACATTATGCGTCTCGTTTTAGCGAATTGCAAACAAAAAAAGGTTATGAAATATCGTATGATTTGACAGAACTTGAAAAAGAAGAATTATATCCGTTAATAGAAAAAATTAAACAAGAAGTAGGTTCTTCTTTTGATGAAATAGAAGGTGAGACCAATGCCAACAATAGCGAAACGGAATGACACATATAAAATAACCGTTTCAGCCGGTTATGATATAAACGGTAAACAGATACGCCGATATATGACCTGGAGACCGCCCTCATCAATGACTTTGAAACAGGCAGAAAAAGAGGTTAAAAGGCAAGCGGTACTCTTTGAAGAAAGGGTGAAGAACGGCACTTATCTTGACGGATCTATTAAGTTTGCCGATTTTGCGGAGCAGTGGTTTAACGATTATGCAAAAGAACATCTGAGGGCAACCACATACAAGCGTTATAAATCAATGATGCCGAGAATAAATGCTGCTATAGGACATATGAAGCTCGAAAGAATACAGCCTCAGCATCTTCTCTCTTTTTATAAAAACCTTGCTGAAACAGGTATAAGAGAGGATATGAAGTATACGGCTTGCTGCGACCTGCGCGCCCTCATAAAAGGTAAAAAAATGACTTTCAGAAGTATTGCAGAATCTGCAGGCATAGGAGAAAGAACAGTATCAGCTGCTGTTAACGGTCAGAATGTAACAGAAAAAACGGCTCTTGCCATATGCGGAGCTTTATCAGAGCCGATAGAGAATGTGTTTGCTCTTGTCGATGAGGGCAAAACTTTAGCTTCTTCAACTGTACATTATTATCACAACGTCATTTCATCAATGCTGACAACGGCTGTACAGTGGCAGATTATATTTTCTAATCCTTGCGACAGAGTAAAGCCGCCTAAAGTCGGCAAACCTGAGCCTAAATATCTTGATGAAGAGCAGGCAAAGAATTTAATTGATTGTCTGCAGGATGAGGGCGTACAGTTCCGGGTGATGATAGAGCTGTTAATGTTTACAGGCTTAAGGCGTGGTGAATTGTTAGGCTTGGAATGGTCAGATATAGACTTTGACAATAAAATCATAAACGTGCGCCGTAATTCTTTATATCTTCCTGAAATAGGCATTTTCGAGGATGAAACCAAAACTGCAGGTTCACAAAGAGCATTTAAAATATCAGATGCAGTTATTGACTTACTGAAAGAACAAAAAGCCTGGCAAGTGGCACAAAGGCTTAAGCTCGGTGATAAGTGGGTAAATTCAGACAGACTCTTTACAGCTTGGAATGGGGAGCCGTTAAATCCCTCAACGCTGACAAGTAAATTCAGAAGATTTAAACAGAAGCATAATATCGAGGGCATAAGCATACACGGTTTAAGGCACACAAACGCCACTCTGCAGATTGCTGCAGGTACTCCGCTTACAACGGTTGCTCACCGTCTCGGCCATACCAATGCAAGCACAACCACGAAAATATATGCTCACGCCATTAAATCAGCGGATGAAGCCGCAGCAGAAGCAATAGCTGATATTTTAACTTGGCAGAAAACAAACAGTATAAAAAAACAGACCGCCTTCCTTTTTCATGAGGTTAGCGGTCTTTTGCTGTCCGTATTTTTGGAATTTACTATTTACTTTGTGGGTATGAGGCTTTAAAATGGTTGTATGAGGTGATGAAATATGACTAATAAAGAGCTTATTACAAAAATAAAAAGTTGTTCGGTGGATAAAAGCAAGTATATGGCTCAACTGTACAATCAGAACAGGGGCTTTATATACAAAACTGCTCTCCAATACTCAAACACTGCAGAAATAGACGATTTAATGCAAGAGGCTTATATTGTTCTTGATGAAGCCATGCGAAATTTCAGAACGGATATAAATATAAAGTTTATAACATATTTCGGGATGGTTCTCAGGTGGCGTTTTTCAGCTTATTCTTTCAAAGTTTCAACACCTATTAAAATGCCCTCAGAATATAAAGAGTTAATCAGAAAGCACTGTCAGTTTGAACAGGAGTATTTTCAGCAGTACGGCAGAAAGCCTGATGAAAAGGCTTATATGAGGGCGTTAGATATATCGCCAAAGACTTTGGAGAACTTAAAAATAGCAATTATAGGTCTGAATACCATATCATTTGATGAGCCTTTAAAAGATGCGGATGGGTTAACTCTGCAGGAAACAATACCTACAGATGAAGATATTGAAAGCAATATAGCTGAGGATAAAGAACAAGAGTATTATCAGAGTTGTCTTTATAAGGCTATTGATAAATTATGCCCTCAGAGAAAGAAATCAATAACTGATTTTTACTTCGAAAATAAATCTGTCGCAGATACGGCAAAAGATTTAAATTTGTCGTTAGGTGTTGCACATGGTCTGAAGACAAAAGCTATAAGAGATTTACGAAGAGATTATAGGTTGCGCAGAGCTGTAATGAAAGAAGAACACTATGATGATTCTATAAGTTACCGGTACTCTGCAGGATGCTTTAAAAACAGCGGTCTTTCTTCTGTTGAGGTAGTCGCAATAAGGAATGAAAGAGAGCAAAAATGCAGTTAAAATAATATTTTGACGTTCTGAGAGATAAAAATAGCCTTAAACCCAGACGGCATAAGGCAAAGGGCCGTTTTTAACTTCGATAAAATTTCACAATTTTTCCAAATTTATTCTGGCGTTTATTTGGCGTTTGTTTCGGTGATTTGGCGCTTATATTCGGCGAAAGCTCGTGAAAGTCAGATGTGTCGAAAACATAGATGTGATGGGAGAAAATGACACTTTATGAAACAGCACAAACTCATAGAAATTAGTATTCGTAATGCGCAGGTCGCGTGTTCGAGTCACGTTTCCAGCTCCAAAGAAAAAGACAGTCTGTGGACTGTCTTTTTTTGGTGGACCCGAAGAGGTTCGAACTCTCGGCCTTTCGGTTGCGAACCGAACGCTCTCCCAACTGAGCTACGGGCCCGTGTGGCGAAATGAAAAAATTTCGTAAAATCAATGCAGAGCATTGTATATCATCGGTTTCGTAGAAATCGTATATCATCAGGACAAAGTCCTGCATATCATCGTTGCGAAAATGCACCTGCGGTGGTGATATGCACCTGCGGTGGTGATATACGCCTGCGGTGATGATATACACTCTACGGGTGATGATATGCCGTCGCTTTCGCAACGGATAAAAAAAGACAAGCCGAAGCTTGTCTTTTTTGGCGCGCTGTAAGGGACTCGAACCCCTGACCTACTGGTTCGTAGCCAGTCACTCTATCCAGCTGAGCTAACAGCGCATTTGCTTTTGCCCAAGTATATTATCACAAATGCAGGCACTTGTCAATGATTTTGAGAAAAAATTTTATTTATTTCCATTGGTTTATAATTGATATTTGCTTTTCTTTATGATATTATCTTTTTATAAGAATTAAAAGGAGAGAATAAAATGAATATATGGCACGACATTAACTCTGAAAGAATAAAGGTGGATACCTTTGACTCAGTAGTAGAAATCAGTAAGGGCAGCAAGATGAAATACGAGCTCGACAAGGAGACCGGTATGCTCCGTCTGGACAGAGTTCTCCATACCTCTACTCACTATCCTGCTAACTACGGTTTCATTCCACGTACCTATGCTCCTGACGGGGACCCTCTTGATGTTCTTATTCTCTGCTCGCAGAGAATCGAGCCTATGTCACTGGTAGAATGCTATCCTATCGGTGTTATCACTATGCTTGATAACGGCGCTGCTGACGATAAGATTATCGCTATCCACAGCGGTGACCCCACCTATAACAGCTATACGGATATCAGTCAGCTTCCGAAGCATATCTTTGATGAGATGGTGCATTTCTTCTCTGTTTATAAAATGCTGGAAAACAAAACCACGGTTATCGATGAGGCAAAGGGTGCCGATGTGGCTAAGGAAATCGTAAAGGATTCCATCGACAGATATAAAGAGCTTTTCGTGGGAGATAAATAAGATGAAGCTTATTATGCCTTCCTACTGTACTTCCTTTAAATGTTCGGCAGACAAGTGCAGTGACAACTGCTGTATCGGCTGGGAGATAGACATCGACGGAAAGACTGCTGATTTTTATTCGCAGGTCACGGGTGATTTCGGGGTAAGACTCAGGGAAAGCATCGCTCACGGCGAGTGCAGTTCTTTTATCCTTAAGGGTGAGCGCTGTCCTTTTCTTAATGAAAAAAATCTCTGTGATATCATAATCAATCTCGGTGAGGAGAATCTCTGCCAGATATGTACCGATCATCCGAGGTATTATGAATGGTTCGGTGAAATCAAAGAGGGCGGAGTAGGTCTCTGCTGTGAGGAGGGTACTAAGCTAATTCTTACAGCTGAAAAACCTACAGAGCTTACGGTGAGAGAAATCCCCGACGAAGAAAATGACGAATTTGATGAGGGCCTTTTCGCACTTCTTTATGAGGCGAGAAAAATAATTTTTGCCATTCTCGCCGATGAGGAGTACAGCATAAAGGAAAGAGTGACGGAGCTTCTTTCTTTTGCAGAGCAGTTACAGGTTAATATTGATAACTATAACGACATTATCCCTGAAAGCTATGGGGTAATTACCGGAACCGAAGGTGATATGCTTTCCGTGCTGAAAAGTCTCACCGCTTTAGAGTCTATCGACGAAAAGTGGACGGATTATCTTGAGCACTGCATCATCACCTATGAGGATACGGAAAACAGGGAAGATATCACGGTGTATCAGAGAAATCTTCTTATCTATTATATATACCGTTATTTTCTCAAGGGTACCTTTGACGGTGAAATACTCTCGAAGGTAAAGCTCGCCGCAGTCAGCACAGCGGTTATTTCCTATCTTGTCAGCAGAAATAAGGCTGATTTCACGGAAACGGTAAATATATGTAAACTCTTTTCCAAGCAGACGGAGTACAGTCAGGAAAACATAGATATGCTCTGTGAAATGTTTTACGAAAAGGAATTTTTTGAGAGCGGAAAAATCATCGGTCTTTTCTGACCTGAAAGGAAACTATAATGGCAAATACTGTTTATAAGGATATAAGAAAAAAGCACGGACTTACCCGTGACGAGGTATGTGACAGGGCGATGGAAAAGGGCATACCCCTTCAGCCCGAGAGACTGGAAAGAATTGAAAACGGAAAATATTCCATAAACCCTGAAGAAGTGCTTCTTCTTTCGAAGGTTTACGGTGAGCCTACGCTGTGTAACTACTACTGCTCCAAGGAGTGTCCAATCGGTGAAAAGTATGTGCCTGAGGTCAAGGTCAAAGACCTGGCGCAGATAGTTCTGGAAATGCTCGCCTCTCTTAACTCTATGAAAAGCAGTCAGGAAAGACTCATCGAAATCACCGCCGACGGAAAAATCGACGATGATGAGATAAAGGATTTCGTTTTCATTCAGAATGAGCTGGAAAGAATTTCCATAACAGTAGAAACTCTTCAGTTATGGGTGGAGCAGATGCTGGCTGACGAGAAGATAAATTTACAGAAGTATAATGAGATAAAGAACGGATAAGACTTGCCTCCCCTGCATAGCAAGGGAGGCTTTTCGTTTTTTTGCACAAACTGTCATTTTTCATCCATAAAATCTGCAGTTTTTGTCATTCACTTTTCCTTTCCGATAATATATTATATAACCACAGAGCAAAAACCACCCTTGTTAAAGGTAATTCTATTGACAAAGGAATGGGAATAATTTAAAATAGAACTATAATAATGAAAAGGAGATGAAGTGTATGAAGGAAGATGTTCTGCTCTGGCTCGGTGCTACGGTAGTACTCTTTATTGCCGAAGCGGTTACGGTAAATCTTGTCACCGTATGGTTTGCTCTGGGTGCGCTGGCGGCATTTATCGCGGCAGTGGCAGGTGCACAGCTTTGGCTACAGATTGTACTGTTCCTCGCAGTGACGGTGATTACCCTCATTTTCACCAGACCTATCGCTAAAAAACACATCAACGGTAAGCATGAGGCAACCAATGCCGATATGGTAATCGGTAAAACCGCCGTAGTGACGGAGGATATCGATAATCTTGCCGCAAATGGTGCCGTTACCTGTATGGGTAAGGTGTGGACAGCACGAAGCCTGAACGGTGAAAAAATCAGCGCAGGTGATGAGGTCACTGTAGAAAAAATTCAGGGCGTAAAACTCATAGTCTCGCCGAAAAAGGCTGACGAATAAAAAACAAAAAATCTAAAAATGAAAAAGGAGAACACATTATGGAATTTGCATTACCTATTTTAATTATCTTGGTTTTAGCTATCGCAGTACTCGTTAAAAACATCAGAGTCGTACCTCAGGCAAGAGCAATGGTTGTCGAGCGTCTCGGTGCATACAAGGGAACATGGGGCGTAGGTCTTCACTTCAAGGTGCCTTTCATCGAAAGAGTAGCAAAGACAGTATCTCTTAAAGAGCAGGTTGTAGACTTCCCTCCCCAGCCTGTTATTACTAAGGATAACGTTACTATGCAGATTGACACCGTTATCTATTTCGAAATCACAGACCCGAAGCTTTACACCTACGGTGTCGAGCATCCCCTCACCGCTATCGAAAACCTCACAGCCACCACTCTCCGTAACATCATCGGTGACCTCGAGCTCGACCAGACTCTTACATCCCGTGACGTTATCAATACAAAGATGAGAAGCATTCTCGACGAAGCTACCGACCCCTGGGGCATCAGAATCAACCGTGTGGAGCTTAAGAACATTATGCCTCCCAGAGAGATTCAGGAAGCTATGGAAAAGCAGATGAAGGCTGAACGTGAACGCCGTGAATCTATCCTCAAGGCAGAGGGCGAAAAGAAGTCTGCTATCCTTCTCGCCGAAGGTGAAAAGGAATCCGCTATCCTTCGTGCCGATGCTGAAAAGCAGGTGCGTATCCTCGAGGCTGAAGGTCAGGCTGAGGCTATTCTTAAGGTTCAGCAGGCTACCGCTGAAGGTATCAAGCTCATCAACGAAGCCGGTGCTTCCGAAGAGGTTATCAAGATTAAAGCTCTCGAAGCCTTCCAGGCAGCTGCCGACGGTAAGGCAACAAAGATTATTATTCCCTCTGAGATTCAGTCTCTTGCAGGCTTAGCCGCAGGACTTACAGAGGTTATTAAGGAAAAGTAATCAAGAAAAAGTAATTTAAGTAAAATTAAATGAGGGACTGTACATTAAAGACAGTCCCTCGTGTTTTTAGGGTAACCATTATAATCCGATTATGGGAAACGGAGGAAAGATAAAATGAAAAGATTCAACAGTATAATGTGGGGTGCGGTTTTCGTCGTCGCAGGCGTACTCTTCGCCCTGAATGCACTGGAAATAACGAACATAGACTTTTTCTTTGAGGGTTGGTGGACGTTCCTTATTATAGTACCGTCCTTTATAGGACTTCTTACCACCAAAGAAAAAACAGGCAACGCGATAGGTTTAACTGTCGGTACATTCCTGTTTCTGGGCACCCGTGACATCATCAGCTTCGATATGCTCTGGAAGCTCATCGCTCCCGTAATAATTATCTTCATCGGCATCAAATTAATTTACACAGGTGTGGTCGGTAACCGAAGCACAGAGGTGCTGAAAAAGATAAGAGAAAAGGGCGGGCAGATAAAAAACGTAGCCGCAGTATTCTCGAATGCCAACGTAAATTTCAGCGGCGAGACCTTTACAGGCGCAGAGTTAAATGCTGTTTTCGGTGGAGTGAAATGTGATCTGCGTAATGCAGTAATCGAACAGGACTGTGTAATCAACGGCAGCGCCATTTTCGGTGGTATAGATGTCCTTGTACCTGAAAATGTAAATGTGAAGGTATATTCAAATTCAGTTTTCGGCGGTGTTACAGACAAAAGACATTACCGCTTCAAGGGTGAAGGTCCTACTCTTTACATCAATGCAACCTGTATGTTCGGAGGAGTTGATTTAAAATGAGTGTGTTTCAGCGGGTAGTAAAATACTGTGCGATGGCATTTGCGGTTTATCTTGTCGTGCTGATAGTCGGAGGTATACTGATGGGTGTAGGCGGTCTGAGCTTTTTGAGTGACCGTTTCGGTGACAGTGACGAGGCGCACGAGGTCAAGATATATACCGTAAGTCAGGATATAGGCGAGATAGAGATAGAATTAGGTGCCGTAGACTGTGAGATAGTGAAGGGCGACAGCTTTTTAGTTGAAAGTAACTCACCTAAACTTAAAGTTAAAGATGAATACGGCAGACTGGTTATATCCGATTCATCTGCAGCGTTGAAATCTCCTGTAAGACTGAAGGTGCATATTCCTGACAATGTCCATATCAGAAAAATAGACATTTCCGCAGGTGCAGGCGACATTTATGCTGAAAGCCTTGTCTGTTCATCGCTTAATATTGAGTGCGGTGCAGGTGATGTGGAAATCGGTGAGGTTGTGGCTACAGTTAAGGCGGACATCGAAGGCGGCGTAGGTGAAATCGCCATAGGCGGAGGTACTATGAACGACCTTGACCTGGAAATGGGTGTAGGCAATCTTGACCTCACAAGCCGCCTTAAGGGTGACTGCGACCTGGATTTCGGCGTGGGTGATGCGGATATCACTCTTATCGGTACGGTGGAGGATTATATGATAAACTACGGCTCCGACGATGCAGGGCTTAAAACTTCGGTGAATATCGAAAAGGGTATAGGAACGGTAAAGATTGATTACGCACAGGCAAGATAGTATATTATTATAGTATAAGAAAAGACAGACTTTTGTTCAGGCAAGAGTCTGTCTTTGTTATTTGCATCTTTCAATATTGTCGGTCTGTCCGAGAAGATAATCTATGCTTGTGTCATAGAATTTTGAAAGTTTTATGAGAACGTCGGTAGGGATGTCTCTTTGTCCGTTTTCATAATAAGAGTAGCGTACCTGTGAGCATTTCAGATATTCGGCTATGTCCTTCTGCTTAAGGTCACGGTCTTCACGAAGGTCTCTTATACGCTTATACATAATGTCAGCACCTTTTCTGTATTATATATAAAAGTATAGGTAAAACAAAATGTTATATTGACAAATATAACAGAATGTTATAAAATGTAATTATCTTAATAAGCGAAGGAGAAAGATAAAATGAAAAAGATTAAAAAGCTATTATTGTTTACAGTAATTTCGGCTGTACTTATGATTGGGTTTGTTTTTGGGGCGAGTGCGGTTAAAGGTCAATGTGGGCCGAATGTTTATTATGATTATGATAGTTCAACAGGTGAATTTATAATCCGCGGTGAGGGAGCCATAGATGGATGGTGGGATGTTCATAATGTGGAAGATTGGCAAAATATAAAAACAGTAATTGTTGAAAAAGGTGTAACTTCTTTAGGAAAAAGTAATCCTGCTTTTTCGGGATGTCAAAACTTAAAAAATGTAGTATTACCTGAAGGTGTTATTGCTATACCGAAAGCGTACTTTGGTGATTGTCCTGCGTTAGATGGAGTTGTAATTCCAGAAAGTTGTACTTCTATCGGAATGGAAGCTTTTAAAGAGTGTACAAAGCTTAACAATATTGTTATTCCTAAAAATGTTACTATAATTGGTTTGCATACATTTTGGGGCTGCACAAATCTTAAGAGTGTGACAATACAATCTAATACACTGTCTATTGGTTCATTTGCTTTTGAGAATTGTACTAATCTTTCCGATGTGTACTTTTTGGGAACGGAGGAAGAGTGGAACAAAATAGAAATTGGCGAATCTAATGACGAATTGTTAAATGCTAATATCCACTTCAACCATAAACACATTGACTTAACAAGTGACGGCTTCTGTGACGACTGTATGGCGAAGGTCGGTGCAGCACATAAACACGAATATACTTCTACTGTAACCAAACCGGCAACCTGTTCTGCAACAGGCATAAAGACATTTACCTGCTCCTGCGGTGACAACTATACTGAGACAATAAAAGCTACAGGCAACCACACAGGCGGAACAGCAACCTGCACGAAGAAAGCAGTCTGCACGGTATGCAAGCAGTTTTACGGAAATCTCAAATCACATACCTACACCGTGTCCACAACCAAAGCCGCTTTTAAGAAGGATGGAAAGGTAGTAACCTCCTGTACCGAATGCGGAGCAGTATCGGATAGTGCAACAATATATAAGGTAAAAAGTGTAAAGCTCTCTGCAACTACTATCTCCTACAACGGAAAGAATAAAACACCTTCTGTAGCAGTTAAGGATAGCAAAGGTAACACTCTTAAGAATGGTACCGATTATACCGTAACCTACCCAAAGAAGAGAAAGTCCATCGGTAAATATACTGTAACTGTAACATTCAAGGGCAACTACAGCGGAACCAAGAAGCTCACCTTTGAGATAGTTCCTGCTAAAGTAACTCTCTCTAAACTTACTGCAGGCACCAAACAGCTCACCGCCACCTGGAAAACAGTAAGCGGAGTAATAGGCTATGAGGTACAGTATTCAACCTCAAAGAAGTTCACCAAGAAAACAACCAAGAAGGTAACAATCAAAAAGGCTAAGACTAAGAAGACGACCATTAAAAAGCTCAAGAAGGGCAAGAAGTATTATGTAAAGGTCAGAGCATACAAGACAGTTGGCAAAGCAAAGATTTACGGTGCATACAGTAAAGTAAAGAGTGTAAAGGTAAAATAATTAATGGTAGGGGCGGATATAATCCGCCTCGCCTTTTTACCTCTCAGTCACTTCGTGCCAGCTCTCCTTTCAGGAGAGCCAAATTAAGCCTCGCCTGAAAGGAGAGGTGTCAACCGCAAGGTTGACGGAGAGGTATATCCCACACCAAGATATAGTTTTTAATGTATTAAAGCACCACCGACCACAAGATATGGTGGCAAAAAGGAATGCCGACCCAAAAACACACGGCTATGTGTACCAAAAGGG
>JAZNMU010000123.1:0-7949 GCA_045579865.1 Acutalibacteraceae bacterium | reverse complement strand
CATTGGCTTCACCTCTGAAGCCGTCTGTACCGAAATACTTACCCATAAGTTACCTCTTTTCTGTTATATTGTTTTCATCTTTATATATGGAATTTTCTTTTATAACGCCTCTTACACGGGAGAGGGGATAGATGTTGGTATTTCTGCCGATTACCGTACCGGGATTAAGGACACTGTTGCAGCCTACCTCCACACCGTCACCGACCATAGCACCGAATTTTTTAAGACCGGTTTCGATGATTTCTTCCCCGCTTTTCACCTTAACGGGACTTTTATCCGATTTAACATTGGATGTGACTGCACCTGCACCGAGATGTGATTTGTAGCCGAGAATACTGTCTCCCACATAATTATAATGGGGGACCTGAACGCAGTTAAAAATAATAGCATTCTTGACCTCCGTAGAGTTACCGATAACGCAGTTTTCACCTATAAGGGCGGAGCCTCTGATAAAAGCGCAGTGTCTTACCTCAGTGTCCATTCCTATAATACAGGGCGCACCTATAAAAGCAGAAGGTGCTATTTTTGCGCTTTTATGGATCCATACTTCGGGAAAAGCTTCTTCATATTCCTTTTTATCAAGTTTATGTCCCGTTTCTGTAATGAAATCCTTTATATCCTTAAGAGCCTGCCACGGATATTCGTATGAGGCAAGATAATCCTTTGCAAGTGTATGCTCAAGAGAAAAGAGCTCCTTTGTCTTAATCATAGTACCACCTCTTATTATATTATACTGTAGAACACAGTTATTATATAAATAATTTGTAAATATAATCGGTTAATTCTGTATTACGTTTATATATTTTTCACAAATAATATCTTTCCGTAAAAGTAAAAACAACTAAATAGGGCTGTTGTAAGGCATAAAAACTACTATTTTGTTGTGCAAGGCATACAAAATATTATTAATATGTCAAAAACTATTGACAGATAAATATAATATGTGTATAATAAAGACACAATCAAACAAGAGATTGAATTAAAAGGAAAGAGGTGTTACCGATGTACTGTTTAATGTAAACTGTACAATTTGATAAGAAATCTTGTATATGAGAATCAAAGGGAACTGACTGAAAAAATAAAGGATTTAATGAATACCTGAAAATAATATAATTTTACAAAGAGGTCAGATGTTCCTGTAAGAATTAAGTAAATTACTTTTCTGCAGACAGTAAGTGCAGACAATTTAAAGATATATTATCGGATTGTTCAGAAAATAAATCGTCTTAAAGATAATGTGCAGAGGAATATAACTTTAGGACAGGAGAAACAAATGCCCTTGTGTGAAGAGACATAGGCTTATAGAAGAAAACAGAAGTATCTCTCAGTATTATACATTTTCTATTATTCGGATTTATGATTTACATAATAAAAGAAAAAGAGGGATAAGTAAAAGGCGCAGAAGAGCCCTTATCCGAAAGTAATTTTAAAAGACTTTGAGTGTGAATAAAGAGATACTTGATGAGTAAGAAAAACTGAATAGAAAACCAAAAAGTAATTATAATCTCCGACAGGGAAAACTTTGTCGGAGATTTTTTTCGTTTAATATGTGACTAAAGAATAAATTTATCGTCTTATACTTGAAATATCCTGCTTGTTGATATATAATACATATTGCGTTTATGCGGTCAGTTCGAAACCTTCCTGACCTAAACCGATCAAAGTATATCGGTTTAAAATCAAAACTAAAGGAGCTTAAAAATGAATATGTCAAAAAAAATCCACCGTATTGTTCTGTCGGGGGTAATTGCCGCTTTATATGTGGCTCTCACACTCGTTCAGGAGATGATTTTTCCTACCAGTGCCACTATGGCTGTCCAGTTCCGTGTTTCGGAGGCACTTACGGTTTTATCGCTGTTTACACCTGCGGCTATACCGGGGCTTACTGTCGGATGCTTTATCGCTAACCTTTCCGTTCTCGGTGCATTGCCGACAGATATTGTTCTCGGTTCGCTTGCTTCCTTTCTTGCCTGTCTGGTTATGTACAGACTTCGTGATGTAACGGTAAAGGGATTTCCTTTTGCGGCTCTTCTTATGCCTGCACTTTTTAACGGAATTATCATCGGTGCTGAAATCGAAGTTTTTTTCATTGAAGGACCCTTCAATTTTTTCAGCTTTCTTATTCAGGCGGGGCTTGTAGCAGTCGGCGAACTTGGTGTTCTTTTCACTCTCGGTGTCGCACTCGTGAAAATTATCAGGGATAAAAAACTCGGTAAATATCTTAACGGTGTTTAATATTTAAATTAAAATATAAATCCAAGGAGGAAAAAAACAATGGAAAACAAACTCACCAAAAGAACATGGCTGAACATCATTGTTTTCAGCTTTATGGGCGGTATTGCATGGAACCTTGAAAATATGTACTTCAATACCTTCCTGTTCGATTCAGTCTATGACGGCGTGTCAAAGGCTAAACTTGAAGAATGGGGCATCATGGCACCCACCACAGCTATCAGCCGTATGGTTGCTCTTTCAGCTATCACAGCTGTTGTTACCACATTTATTATGGGTACTCTCAGTGAAAAAATGAAAAAGCGCAAGGTATTCATCTCTGTCGGTTATATCGTATGGGGTGTAATTACTGCTTCCTTCGGCTTCATTTCCAAGGAAAACATAGCTTCACTTTTCGGTCTTAACGATGATGCGAAAATTCTTCTTTTCACAGTCTGGGCAGTAATCATTATGGATATGGTTATGACCTTTATGGGTTCCACAAGTAATGACTCAGCCTTCAACGCCTGGACTACAGATGTTACAAATCCTGTAGTCAGACCTACAGTTGAAACCGTTCTTCTCTTTGTCGGCCTTTTTGCTATGCTCGCAGTTATGGGTGTCGGCAGTCTCTGTCAGGCTGATGTTGTATCCTATCAGGTATTTTTCCTCGGCCTCGGTATTATTGTGAGCCTGAGCGGTGTTTTCGGTCTGTTTGCACTTAAGGATCCCGAAATTAAAGGCGATAAAACAAACTCCAACTATTGGAGCGACCTTTTCTACGGCTTCAGACCTTCTGTAGTCAAGGAAAACTCTATGCTCTATCTCGCACTTGCCGCTATCTGTATTTATAATATTGCTATTCAGGTATTCTTCCCGTATCTTTTTGTTTACCTCGGCAGTGTTATTCTTCCCGGTGCAGTGTTTGATGTAAAAACTATTGTTATAGCAGTTTTAGCTGTTGCAGGTCTTGCAGCAGGTGTAATCCTTCTTCTCAAGGCTTCAGGTAAAAATAAGGTTAATGCTTACATTGTTACCATCGTGCTCTTTATAGCAGGTCTTGCAATTCTTTCAACCTCAACCAATATAGCTATCGTGCTTATCGGTATTGCTCCTACGCTTATCGGTTATGTGGTTCTTCAGATTCAGCTCAACGCATCTGTCCGTGACTACATTCCCGAAGATAAGGTCGGTCTTTTCCAGGGCATCAGAATGATTTTCTTCGTTCTTATTCCTATGGTTGTAGGTCCCTGGCTCGGTGATATCGCTTGCCGTACCTCTAACTTTACCATTATCGAATACGGCGAAGAAAAGCTCGTGCCTTCCACAAGTATGTTCTTCTATGCCGCAGTTGTTGCTCTTCTTATTTTCGTGCCTCTTTACCTTCTTATGGGCAAGGGTGAAAATAACGCAAAGGCTAATAAGGGTAAGTTCATTCCTGCCATCATCGTCGCAGTTATAACAGTTATCGTTGCAGCAGTTGTTGTCAACCTCCTCGGTAACAGCGGTATGGATCCCGCCGATATTGCAGAAACAACGGCCGCGTTAATGCAGTAAAACAAAGAAAAAGCAGTTAAGCCTGAAAACTTAACTGCTCGATTTTTTATAAAAATTTTTCTCTTTTATGTCCTTATATTACCACAAAATGCGAAAAAAATCAAGGCTTGTATTCTAATTTTTTTTATGGTATTAGGATATATGAGGTGATTAAAATGAGAGAAAATACAAAGGCAGTAGCGGAGTTCTTCGAAAGTACCGCTATCGAAAACGCACTGAAATTGGGCATAAGCAATCTTTTGATTTTCGGTGAAGAAACATACTGTCAGAAGTATAAAAATGTTACTCTTTTTGTTTCTGAAAGCTATGATGCTCTATGTAGTGTTTTTGAACGCAAGGGGATAAATTTCAGTAACAAAGAGCCGCTCCTGTGCAGTTTTCTTCACAGGGATTTTTCACAGGAAAATCTTTGTTCTGTCCTTGAACAGCTGAAGAAATTCCCTGAGGGAACTACAGTGATTTTTACACACAGTGACAATATGTATGACACTGAAAAAATGCTAAGCAGCTTCGGTTTCCGCACTGTAGAACATTTTTCAGCGGATAAAGTGGCAGACAGCTTTCAGCAGCGGGAAAGGTCCTCGGGAAATACCTGCTATTGTTTCTGCGTCAGAAAATAAGAACCACACGCGTTGCGCTCGGGAACCTTGTTGTAATACATAATAAAAAATGCAGTCGTTCATTTCTGAGGACGACTGCATTTTTGCTTATGAACTTAATCGAGAATGTAAAGTCCTGACTTGAGCCATACGAATTCTCTTCCCATTACGTTGATGTACTTATAAACTTTTTCGTTGAAAACTCTGTAGTCTCTGACGGAGTTTGTCTGGATGTTGAGGGTACGAATTTTCTTTGAAGCCTGGTTACAGATGTAAAGGGTGCTTCCGTGGAGAGAAACTGCACAGGGGCTTTCGAAGGCTGTGGCATCTCCGCCGCCGACTCTGAGAAGAATTCTGCCTTCACGGGGGGAGTATTTGATAATGGCGTTTTCCGAAGGAACCGCACACCATACATAAGCACCGTCTACAGCGATGTCGCACACTGGAGAGCCGTGGTAGGTGAGGAGAGAGGACACATTGAGTGAGCCGTCTGTGTTGAAGATGTTGTATTCTCCGTTGGGGAAAATGGCCATTATTCTGCCGTCACCCAGAACACCTACATCGCAGGAAACATAGTCTCCGAGCTGCTGTGCGATTTCCTCGTATTCGTAGCCGAATTTAACTTTGAGAAAGATTGATTTTTTGATGTGTGTGAATTTATCGTTGATGGCATCGTAGCCGTAGAAGTTTGCTTTGAGCTTACCGTCATCGGTGAGACTTTTTGTAGCGAAAACGAACCCGTTTTTAAAGGGAGTGATATTTAAAATTTCGCCTGAAAACACTATTTCCATTTTATTTTTCCTTTCTTTGACAGGGCAGACATCATACCCCAACATAATCCACTGTATATAATACAGTATAAACCGTTTTTGGTCAAGTGCGAAAAATAACAATATTTGCATTTTATGAAAGGAAAGTTTTGTTTAAAGTAAAATATTGCTCTGTGATGCGAAAAAACACTTGTTTATTATTGACAAAATAACAGTTTTCAAGTACAATAGAACTGTAAAAATTGAAGGCACAAAGCTACGGAGAATAGTATTTGTGTTTTCGGAATATTAATTGTTATGAGATATAATTCTATGGAGATGAGAGAATAGATAAAATATCCCATCCGTGGGGGAGTATGTCTATTTTTTCGTTTTTCTTTTTATATCCCGTAGCAAAGGAGGAAAAGAAAATATGAGTGAAAAATTAATCCTGTCCCTTGATCAGGGTACTACGAGTTCCAGAGCGATTGTCTTTGATAAAAAGGGTAATATCATCGCTAAAGCACAGAACGAATTTGAACAGATTTATCCCAAGGCAGGCTGGGTTGAGCACGACCCTCTCAACATTCTTTACAGTCAGTTCAATTCCATTACCACGGTTCTCCGTTCAGGTAAATTTTCCGCTTCCGACATCGCAGGTATCGGTATTACCAATCAGCGTGAAACCACAATTCTCTGGGACAGAAGCACAGGTAAGCCCGTTTACAATGCAATCGTATGGCAGTGCAGAAGAACTGCCGATATGTGCGAAAAAATAAAAGAGGATAAAGAGCTCTGTGATTATATCACCGAGCACACAGGTCTTATTGTAGATGCTTATTTCTCCGCTACAAAGATTAAGTGGATTATAGATAATGTTCCCGGTGTAAAGGCTCTTGCTGAGGCAGGGCAGCTTCTTTTCGGCACAGTTGAAACCTGGCTTATCTGGAATCTTTCAGGCGGTAAAACTCACGTAACCGACTACTCAAATGCCTCCAGAACTATGCTCTTTGATGTTGATAAGCTCTGCTGGGACGAATACCTCTGTGAAAAGTTAGGCGTTCCTATGAATATCCTTCCTAAGCCCGTTCCTTCAAGTGAAATTTACGGTCAGGTGGCAAGCAATATCATCGGTATTGAAGAGCTTGCAGGTGTTCCCATCTGTGGTGCTATCGGTGACCAGCCCTCCGCCCTCTTCGGTCAGGCCTGCTTTAATCCAGGTATGTCAAAGAATACCTACGGCACAGGCTGTTTCCTTCTTATGAACACAGGTAATAAGCGTGTTGTTTCAAAGAATAACCTCCTCACAGGTGTAGCCTGGAGTTATAACGGACAGACCACATATTCAATCGAAGGCAGTGCCTTTAATGCTGGCTCTGTTATCAAATGGCTGCGCGACGAGCTTCAGCTTATTGACAGCCCTAAAAGATGTGATGAGCTTGCCGAAAGCGTTCCCGATGCAAACGGATGTTATCTTGTTCCTGCCTTCACAGGTCTCGGTGCTCCTTATTGGGATATGTATGCTCGTGGATGTATTGTAGGTCTTACAAGAGGTGTTAACAGAAAGCATATCGCCCGTGCAGTTCTTGAGTCTATCACTTATCAGATGACCGACCTTCTTGAGGCTATGAAGGATGACTCCGGTATCGACATTTCCGAGCTTCGTGTTGACGGCGGTGCCAGCGTAAGTAACATTATGATGCAGATTCAGGCTAATATGGCACAAACTAAGGTTGACCGTCCCAAGACGGTTGAAACCACAGCTCTCGGTGCCGCATATCTTGCAGGTCTTGCTGTAGGTGTATGGGACAGCCTCGACGACATCGAAGCTAACCGTGAGGTTGACCGTGTCTTTACTCCTGAAATGAGTATGGATGAAAGAAATAAGCTCTATGCGGGTTGGAAAAAAGCAGTAACCAGAGCTATGGACTGGGAAGAAAAAGAATAATCAGTAATTTAAGCGTTAATGCTTGAATATATAAAAGAAAATAATTTTAAATAATAGGAGTGGATTAAAATGCCAAAAGTAATTCTCGACTGGAAAACCACACACGATTTTATCAAGGATGCCTTCATCGGTGTAGGCGTACCCGCTGACGATGCTGAAATCGTTACCGATGTTCTTCTCGAATCAGACAGAAGAGGTATCGAATCTCACGGCTGTAACCGTTTTAAGCCTGTTTATATTGACCGTATCAATGCAGGTATTCAGCAGCCCGTAACAAACTTTGAAATTCTCAAGGAAACTCCCACCACAGCAGTAGTTGACGGTCATCACGGTATGGGTCAGGTTATCGGATACAAGGCTATGAGCATGGCTATCGAAAAGGCTAAGAAATACGGTATGGGTATGGTTGCAGTACGTAATTCCTGCCACTACGGTATCGCAGGCTACTACACCACCATGGCTACTAAAGCAGGCTGTATCGGTATGACAGGTACAAACGCACGTCCCTCCGTTGCTCCCACTCTCGGTGTAGAAGGTATGTTCGGTACCAACCCCTTCACTCTCGGTGTTCCTACTGATGAGGATTTCGACTTCAACTTCGACTGTGCTACATCTATCACACAGAACGGTAAGGTTGAATATTATGAGAGAATCGGTGAAGAAATTCATCCCGGTACTGTTATCGACCTCGACGGTAACCCCGTAGAAGGCGATGCAGGCGTTGCTCTCAAGAAAATCCGTCAGGGTACAGCTGCTCTTACCACTCTCGGCGGTATCGGTGAAGCACTCGGCGGTTATAAGGGCTACGGCTTCGCTCTCTTTGTTGAATTCCTTTCTTCCATTCTTCAGGACGGTGCATATGGTAAGGATCTCGACGGTAAGGAT
>JAZNMU010000122.1:0-8471 GCA_045579865.1 Acutalibacteraceae bacterium | reverse complement strand
ATTTTCAGTCCACTGCTCTACCAACTGAGCTACAGAGGCATACAGAGAACTCTATTGAATTCCCCTTTAAATGGCGACCCGGAACGGGCTCGAACCGTCGACCTCTAGCGTGACAGGCTAGCGTTCTAACCAACTGAACTACCGGGCCATTGGTGGGAACAACAGGGCCCGAACCTGTGACCCTCTGCTTGTAAGGCAGATGCTCTCCCAGCTGAGCTATGCTCCCGTTTCCAAATCGTTTGTGCGCCATTACTCACAAGCGACTTGTATACTATACATCAAAAAAGTATTTTTGTCAACACTTTTTGAAAAGTTTTTCGGATTTTTTTAAAAAAGTTTTTTCAGCGGTAAAATTACTTCTTTGCCTTGCGGATAAGCTCTTTTATATCCGCCGGTGTGAAGACATATTTCTTATCGCAGAACTGACAGGAAACCTCGGTTTTTTCGTCATTCATCATGTCCTCGAGTTCCTCGATACCTGTACTGATAAGCGCGCTTTCTACTCTATGCTTGGAGCAGTAGCATTTATACTCAGGCTCAGCCGTATCAAGAATATCAAGGTCGAAAAGGTGAAGCGCATGTCTGCAGATTTCCTCGGGTGTCATTCCCCTGTCGATAAGAGTAGAAATAGGCTCCAGAGTCTCAATGCACTTCTCTACAAGGTCAATAGTATCGTCAAGCGCTGTGGGAAGAAGCTGAATAATAAGACCGCCTGCCGCTCTGATTGTAAGGTCGGGGTTAACGAGAACACCTAAAGCGCATACTGTAGGAGTCTGCTCACTGGTGGAATAATAAGCGGTCACATCCTCGGCAATTTCACCTGTAATAATCGGAGTCTGTCCCACATAAGGCTCTTTCATTCCGAGGTCTTTTATTACAGTGAGAAATCCGTCTGTGCCTACGGCACCTGCCACATCGAGCTTTCCCTTTTTATTAAGGGGGATTTCTACCACAGGCTGTGTCACGTAGCCTCTCACATTACCCTCACTGTCGGAAACAGCGATAACGCTACCGATAGGGCCGCCGCCGTTAAGACGGAGAGTCACAGAATCATCCTTACCCTTAAGAGCAGAGCCCATAAGAGATGCAGCCGTCATAAGTCGGCCGAGAGCCGCCGAGCATACTGCAGAGGTTTCGTGGATTTCCTGTGCGCGGTTCACTATATCCGTGGAATCCACAGCCATAGCGATAATCGTGCCGTCCAATGATATGCATCTTGCTAATTTACCCATAAAATTAACTCCTTATTGTGTGCCGTGCTTTTTTGCTACGAAAACTGCCCTTTCAGTCTTGTCTGAAACGGCCTGTCTCGTCATTTCCTCATACACGGCCAAAACTTCAAATTTATTCTCTTCGAGCCAGCCTCTTATCTTGTCAAGACTGTACCCACGCTCGCAGAATTCCTCGCTGTAACGGTAATAGACATCGTCTTCGTCACATTCGGTGTCTCTTTCGAAAATATCGAGACTTACCTGGGTGAGAAGGCTTTCATCGGTACTGTTCTGCCACACGCAGTACACATCGTCCATATCGTAAACGAAGGTATTATCACCGAGAACCTCCCTGTGCTTATAGGGCGTATTCACATCGAAAACAAAGATGCCCCCATCCTCCATAAAAAGAGAAACACGTCGGAAGATTTCACGGAGCTTTTCCTCATCGGTAACGTGGTTAAGGCTGTCAAGAGTGGAAACAGCCGCATTGATAGTACCGAAAAGGTCCAGCTCCTCCATTTTCTGACAGAGGAAAATTATATCTGCCCCCGACTCCATTTTCTTTTCCTGTGCCTGTGAAAGCATTTCTTCAGAAGCATCCACACCGATAACATCATAACCCTTTTTACTCATAAAAAGAGAGACTGTACCCGTACCGCAGGCAAGGTCAAGTAAAATCCCCTTGCCGATACCGTTTTCAGCAAGGAGAGAACCGATATAGTCACATCTGCTTTCGTAGTCAACATTCCCTGTGAGAAGGTCGTAATAATAAGCGAAATCACCGTAACCAGCCATTTTATGCCTCTTTACCAAAGATTTTATCGTAACCGCCAGCACCGAAAGCAAGAGAGCGGTTAACACGGCTGATGGTAGCCGTGGAAGCACCTGTCTCCGCTACGATTTCACTGTAAACCTTTTTGTCATTGAGCATTTTAGCTACTACGAGTCTCTGTGAAATAGATGCAAGCTCTGTTTTTGTGCAAAGGTCATCAAAGAGAGCCTCACACTCTTCCATAGTTTCGATTTTCAGTATGGTTTCATAAAGATACTGAATGTTTTTTAATGTTTTCTCATTGATTCTTTCTGCCATGTTAAAATATCCTTTCAATACAGCACATATTTGCTCGTTCTGCTATTTTAACACATTAAAACGAAAAAGTAAAGAGTGTTTTTCTAATTATTTTATATACTTAACACACCTTACAATCTTAAATTCCCTGTTATGATATTCTTCCCTGTAATTCTATCAAAACTACTTCAGGTCGGTTATTCACTCTGAAAGGAAAAAGACTGTTTCCGATACCTCTGCTTACTATCATATTTGTCTCTCCTTCAGTGTAAAATCCTCCGTCATATTCAGGAAAAAATCCCTGATGCGGAGCATACAATCCTCCGATAAGAGGCATTCTGAACTGTCCGCCGTGTGCGTGTCCGCTCAGAATCAAATCGGCTCCGTATTCTGAATATACATCAAAAAGCTCAGGTCTGTGAGAAAGCAGTACAGTGTAGCCCTCATTTTCGCTGAGCAAACCGTACAGTTCTCCTTCCGCTACATACCTCTCATCGTCAAAGAGGTAATCCGCTTTAAAGCTCGGGTCAGCCAAGCCGGCAAGAGTAATACTTTTTCCTTCTCTTTCCAATTCAACCTGTTCATTATCGAGAATAATCACACCTGCATCCTCAAGACAGCTTTTAAGCTCACCGTATTCAGACACTCTCGCTTCATGGTTACCCGTAACATAATAACAGGGTGCTATTTCAACAGCCTTTTCGACAAAGCTGACAGCTGTTTCAACATCAGTGTTACGTGAATCAATCAAATCCCCCGTAATGGCTATTATATCAGGCTCGGCCTCACGAAGCATTGAAAGCAGTTTTTCGTTATCCTCACCTATCTCTGTGTTATGCAAATCAGAAACGTGAGCAATACAGAAACCGTAAAACTCTTCGGGTATTTCAGCTGAATTTACCGTATATACATTTAATTCAAGTGCAGTGTTACCTCAAAAAATCCAGATAATCAATACTGCAATAAAAACTGCCGCAAAAGAAAGAACAGCCTTAACCCTTTTATTTTTCGGAGTCACCTTCATCATCTCCCAAAAATGTTTATTTTCACAACAAATCCGTTTCAATATCTTTCATCAGCTTCTCACGGAATACCATTTTCCATTCAACATCTTCCGTAACTTCAAAATGTAAGGCGGATAAAGCAGAGTGTTGCTCTAAATTTTTACCGGATGAAACAAAGATTACCGTCGGACCGTCTGCACCGCCTATAACACCGACACAAGCATTATAACTTGGCTGAGGCTCATACTGATTTTTCGGTCCTCGTTTCGGTTGTTCATTAGGCAGAACATCTCGCACCTGAAAGTTTTCTCCCGACAATTCGGGCTCTAATGTATAGGTCATCGCTGTGTGGTGTGTGGGAAACTCATATTCCTCGTGCTGAAATCCTTTAGCAGAAAATTCCTGCTTTTCATATTCGAGCACCGTTAATTTGTGTTCTGTGTTATGAACAGGATGCACAAAAGTAATCACATCGCCAACAGAAGGATTTCTGAAATGAATACCCTGAATCGTGACAGGATCTCTTTCTAATTTCAGCGTTATAGACTTTATTTCAGGCTTTCTTTTTGTCGTCCAAGGGCAAGACCACCGATGAAAAGACCAGACTCGTGTTTCATCTAAACCGTAATGTCTGATAACCTCTTTTGCTTCTCTTTCGCATCTTACTCCGTCGGGCAGACAAAAATCGGGAATCCAATTTATTGAATTGCCGTGACTGGCAATAACAGGCTCTCCGTTTACTTGCAAATTGGCACAGAAATTTATATATAAGGGGTTTTCCTGTTCAATTTGTTCACGGAGCTCATCACTGATATTTTCATCTTTTTTTATAATGGGATACCATTTATCAATAAATGCTTTTTCTTTCTGCGGCTCAATTTCAACACAAAAATCAACTACCAGACCTTCTGAGCAGGAATAAACAGCAGGAATATGCCATATTTCATCATCCCAAGAAAATTCTTTATTAATTGCTATTTCTTCGCCCGGTTTACCTTTGGCGTTTTTAGTCCAATATCCGCAATCATAATATACAGCCCATTCTGTCGGCACTTCAGGTGCCGCAACATTCATTTCGGGGTCATAATAATCTTCGGTATAGGGTATCTGAGACAAATCAAATTCAGCCTGTAATTTCTTAACATAAGCAAAAGAATCATCTATAGGTTCAAGACCGCATTTACTCTTTATTTCATCTAAAACTGCCTGCTGTTCTTCTGTTACGGGACATTCTGCAAGAAAGGCTTTGTACTGCTCTTCATCCCAGGCATAGCACTGCTCCAAAGCGGCAATATCTCCGCAATGTAACAACAAACGGAGTAAATCTTCAAGGCTTCGTGCAATAGGATGCACACAGTCACCGAAATTCATGGGACTTACGGCAAATATAATTTCACCGAACTGCGGAATAGTACAATAATGTATGCCGTCAATGCCCGAAGATGCAAGAATTTTTGCATTTTTCGGTGTGCAGTAATAAAGTTCAAAATCACCGTTCATATCAAACCCTAAAAGGGATAAGTCTATTTTTGTTTTCTTAAATGATTTTATATCCATAAGTTTATCTCTCTCTTTTATGCTGTTTATCCCAAAAGGGCTTTATCTCCGTAAAGCATATTTCCGTCTTTATCGAAGATTGTTTCACCGCCAAATACTGTTTCAGCCTGAGCGCCGTTTTCGGATTCTATCCAATAATGAACAAGGGTTTTATGAATATAACCAAGTGAATCTTCGGCAATTACATATACTTTCAGTTCATCCTCCGGAGATACTTCAAAAGATTTTATGTATCGGGTGTTATAATTCTCACCTGATTTACGAACTTCATCAGTAATATCTTGTTTGCTGATTTCTTTGCCGTTTACTTCTTCAATAAGTGTAAAAGATTTAAAAGTAATAGGTGCATTTCCGTAAGCAAGATGAGATGCAATTCTGAAACCTGCCTCGACCTGTAATTTTCCGTTGCTTAATTTAGATGATGCTGACATATCAGCCTCTAAAGTAGGCAAATGATTACTGAATAGATACGAAACATCAACACCTTCTAAATATTCAGTTCTTGTTCCTTCTGAAGTCTTAATAGAAAGCAACGGCCATTGGTCATAGTCAACAAAAAGACCAACATCAATTGTACCTGTAAACTCGTTGCCGTTTCTTGTTAATGAAGCACTATTGCCGTCAATTGTAACTGAAAGCTCCATATCGTCGGAAATCATTTTGGGAACAACGGTTAATGAAAGTTTTATACTTTTCATATCTTCACTCGGATTTCCGATAGTATAGTCAACACCTGAAATGAGACTTGCTTCTTCTTTCAATCGCTTATCAACATTACTGTAAATAGAGTTAATTTCATTTCTTAGCATTTGTATTTCTGAATCAAGGCTAGAATTTTGACTTTTGAGTTTTTTTACATCATCTGTAAGTGTTCCAAACTTGATAGCACCTACTACAAGTAAAACGGCAAGAAGTAAAATGATTATTCTGTTTGAGTTGATTTTTTTCTTGTTTTCGTCCATTGTCAAAACCTCCTAAAAATTATCAGAAGAATTAATAGACTTCTTCTCTATGATAATTATATCACACCCACACCAAAACTTTCAACCGCCGATATATAAAAACTCCGCCACCTTTTCAGTAGCGGAGCTTTAAATATAATCTTATTTCTTAAGTGCGATACCCTTGCCTTCAAGCTCGGCAATAATGCCGTTTACCACATCCATTACCTCTTCCTTGGTAAGAGTCTTTTCGGGATGTGCGAAGTAAATTCTGGAAGTAATTGATTTGCCGTTTTCATCCTCGTAGATGTCTACTACATCGATGCCCTTAATAAGAGCGCAGTTTGCATTCTTTACTGCTTCACCGATGGGTGCGAACTTATCGCTTACGAAGGAAAGGTCGATTTCGATGCCGGGGAACTTTGAGGGCTCTTCGTACTTGATGCTGTCTGCCTCGATAAGAGCGAAGTCGGTAACATCAATTTCTGCCCATACAATATTTGCCTTCTTATCAATCTTTTTAAGAACCGTAGGATAAACAAGACCGATTCTGCCAAGTTCTTTACCGTCACAGATGATAGTATTGAGGTTTTTCGGATGCTCATAACTGTGAGCTACTTCTGCAGTCTTGAATGTAAGAGGAAGATGCTTGATGTCTGCAGAGAGAGTGAGAAGAATGTCACGAAGCTCGAAATAGAGCTGCTGTACGGGCTTTGTCTTGCTGAAGAGGGAGATAGCCAGCTTCTTTCTTTCGTTGCAAAGACCGTCTTCTCTGTAGCCTTCCACTACTCTGCCTACTTCGAAGATACCGAAGTCGGGAGCGAAGGTATTATTCATCTTTACCTGACAGAGCTGAGTGGGAACGATAGACTTACGGATAACCTCGATGTTCGGGTTAGTAGCATTCATAAGCTTTACATTGTCCTCGATTTCAATACCGAGAGCCTTGTATTCGTCATAATATGCCCATACATAGGAGTGGGCCTCGTGAAGAGAGAATCTCTTTACAAGGATATCCTTGATTCTGTCCTCGACAGTCTTTTCGGTAGCAGGACGGACGGGATAAAGAGGTGTGGCTGTGGTATGAATGTCGAAATTATCGTAGCCGTAGATACGGGTAATTTCTTCGATGATGTCAGCCTTCATTGTAACGTCCTTGGTGGCTCTCCAGGAGGGAACGGTAACAGAGAAATCATCACCCTCAAGCTCTACGCCGAAGCCGAGAGAGGTAAGAGTTTTAACGATGGTATCGTTATCGATGCTGATGCCTGTACAGCGATCCACGAAGCTCTTATTGAAAGCAAGATTAATCTTGTCATACTCGAAAGCTCTTTCGTCAGTGAGTGAAGAAACAACCTCTACACCTGAGTCGATGTCCTGTAAAAGTTTAACGAAACGTGCAATAGCAGGAACTGTAAGTTCGGGGTCAAGGCACTTTTCGTAGCGCATTGAAGCGTCTGTTCTGTGAGCAAGACGAACAGTGGACTTACGGATAGAAACAGCGTCAAAGGTGGCTGATTCGAGAGTAAGAGTAGTGGTATCGTCCACGATTTCAGAGTCGAGACCGCCCATAATACCTGCAATGGCTACAGGTGTGTCACCGTTACAGATCATAAGGGTGTTTTCGTCGATGTTTCTTTCCACACCGTCGAGAGTGGTAAAGGAGAAGGATTCATCAAAGCGCTTGATGCGGAGCTTTTCCACCTTTCTGGAGTCAAAAGCGTGCATAGGCTGACCCATTTCGAGCATAAGGTAGTTCGTAAGGTCAGCTAAAAGATTAATGCTTCTCATTCCGCAATAGAAGAGACGGATTCTCATATTTACGGGGCTTACGTTTTCGGTGATGTTTTCCACCTGTAAGCAGGAATATCTCTGACAGAGGCTGTCTTCGATTTTCATATCGATCTTTTTAAGACTGTCATACTTTGAAAGGTCAACCATATCCAGAGGCTTAAGAGGTCTGCCTGCGATAGCGGCAAACTCTCTGGCGATGCCGTAGTGACCCCAGAGGTCAGGACGATTAGTGAGTGATTTATTGTCAACCTCAAATACGATGTCTTCAACCTCATAAAGATCCTTGATGTCGGTACCGTTTGCAACATCCTCTTTGATGTCCATAATGCCTGAGTTATCGTCGCTGATGCCTACTTCCTTTTCACTGCAGCACATACCGTAGGAGGTATAGCCTGCGAGAGCACGGGGAGTGATGTCGATTTCACCGATTTTGGCACCGATTTTAGCGAAGGCAGTTTTCATACCAACTCTTACATTGGGAGCGCCGCAGACTACATCAGTAAGCTGACCGTCGCCTGCGTCCACCTTAAGAAGGTGAAGCTTCTTTGATTCGGGATGATCCTCCACGCTTTTGATTTCGGCTACAACGATACCGCTGATATCGGAGCCCTTAAAGAAGATTTCATTTTCTACTTCAGCAGTTGAGAGAGAAAATCTGCGGATAAGCTCTAACTTATCGAGACCCTCGAAGTCAACAAAGTCTGAAATCCAGTTCATTGATAAAAACATATTATTCCTCCTCCCCTCTTATTCGTCGTCAGTAAACTGTGTGAGTGTTTTGAGACTTCCGCTGTTAAGGTCACGGATGTCCTTGATGCCGTACTTCATCATAACCAGACGTGTAAGGCCGAGACCGAAAGAAGTCGGAGGCCAAGCGGTCTTAGGAAGACAA
>JAZNMU010000121.1:0-17733 GCA_045579865.1 Acutalibacteraceae bacterium | reverse complement strand
GAACCCGCCATAATACCTGTTCTCATATATGAGAAATCAGTTTTTTCAAAATCGGGGTGCTCTAAAAGCGCGATGAACATAGTAGGCACGCCGTGGAAGCAGGTAATCTTTTCCTGATTGATACAAGCGAGAGCTGGCTTCGGTGTAAAGTAAGGAATAGGAGAAAGAGTTACACCGTGAGTCATCGATGCTGTCATAGCAAGCACCATGCCGAAGCAGTGGAACATAGGCACCTGGATCATCATTCTGTCAGCAGTAGAAAGGTCCATTCTGTCACCGATACACTTACCGTTGTTTACTACATTATAATGAGTGAGCATAACGCCCTTCGGGAAGCCTGTGGTACCTGAAGTGTACTGCATATTACATACATCGTCAGGATCAACAGTTGCAGCGATGCGGTAAACCTCTTCGACAGGAACATTTTCGCTTCTTGCTATTGCTTCATCCCATTCAAGACAGCCTTTTTTCTTGAATCCTACAGTAATAACATTACGAAGGAAGGGAAGTCTTTTGCTGTGTAAGGGTTTGCCTGCCTCGAGAGTATCAAGCTCAGGACAGAGCTCACCGATAATATCTGCGTAATGTGAATCACGGTAACCTTCAACAAGAATAAGAGTATGGGTATCAGACTGCTTGAGAAGATATTCAGCTTCGTGGATTTTATAAGCGGTATTCATCGTCACGAGAACAGCGCCGAGCTTTGTAGCTGCCCAGAAAGCGATGTACCACTGAGGGATGTTTGTTGCCCAAACAGCCACATGAGAACCGGGCTTGATACCGAGAGAAAGGAATGCACGGCAGCATTCATCAACATCGTCTCTGAACTGTGCGTAAGTTCTTGTATAGTTAAGAGTAGTATATTTGAAAGCATACTGGTCAGGGAATTCTTCAACCATTGTATCAAGAACCTGAGAAAAGGTCTTTTTTACAAGAGTTTCCTTTTTCCATACAAAGTTGCCCGTACCTCTTTTATTCCAATAAAGGTGGCTTTTCTTTCTTGAAGGAGTCTGGAACTGCTGCATATACTGGAAATAATGGGCGTAAATAACGTCAATTTCCTTAAGATCCTCCATCCAGTCAGGGTTCCACTCAAGAGAAATGAACCCGTCATAATTCACGGATGCAAGAGCATTAATCATAACCTCCGTGGGAATTTCACCTTCACCTATGAGGCAGTATTCGCGTTTGCCGTCAATTACGGCAGAGTCTTTGATATGAACGTGCTTGATGTAAGCACCGAGATTGGTGATGGTTTTTTCGGGGTCCTCCCCTTCTTCGCAAAAGGTGTGATACATATCCCACAAAGCAGCCACGGAATCACACGCAAATTCGATGAGTATATCACGAAGCGCTGCAGTATTTTTGAACATACCTGTGGTTTCAATGAGAACCGTAACGTTCTTTTCAGTTGCAAATTCAGTGATTGCGCCAAGACAGTCAAGAACATTTTCCTTTGCGTTTTCACTTTCACCTGAGGCATATACCCTTACATAAGGTGAACGGATTGATGAAGCAAATTCAATATATTTTTTGATATGCTCTCTGTTTTCTTCAATTTTTTCATCGGAAACATCCACGCTTATGTCAACACAAGGTATGGCGATGCCTTTGTCGTTTAAGGAACGGACAGTTGCCGCCGAATTATATTTATGGAAGGGGCCGTCTTTTTCGGAAAATGACGAGCCTATAATGTTATGAAGCTCAATACCGCCAAAGCCGTTTTCTTCAGCAAGAGTAACAAAATCCTGCCAGGAGCAGTCCTTCCAACCGTTTATTGAAAAAGAAAGTTTCGTCATTACTTATGCCTCCTCATAAACAATTTTATTAATAGCATTAAGATATGCACGGATGCTTGCACCGATAATATCTGTGGAAATACCCTTACCGGAATAGAGTCTGCCGTTTGAGCGGAGCTTCACCAAAGCTGAGCCCATAGCCTCACGGCCTTCGGTTACAGACTGAATCTGGAAATCGTCGAGCTCATAGTGATGACCGACAATCTGCTCAACAGCAAGAAATGCAGCATCAATGGGGCCGTCACCGTTACTAAGACCGTGAACCTTTTCGCCGTTTCTGTTAAGAGTAATATTTGCTGTAGCATTGATTACGTTACCGCTGTTAATAACATAGCTGTCGATTACATAGGTGGCAGGAACCTGGAGTGCAGCAGATGCTACGATAGCATCAAGCTCTTTAGCACCCACATTCTTTTTACCGCTGATACGCTTAAACTCTTCGAACACCTTTGAGATATCTTCCTGTGAAAGGTCATAGCCGAGCATTTTGACAGCCTTGGTTACTTCTGTAATGTCATCGTGTTCATTAAGAACAAAGTCATCCGCATAAAAATCTGTCACACTGCTGAGACCTGTTCCTTTATCGTTTTTGGATGAAACAATCCATTCTATCTGCTTGGAAACTCTGCCAAGCTCCGTTGTTTTAACATCGCATACACATCCGAGCTCATCACCGTGTATGCCCATAACCTTACAGATTGAATCAAGATAAGCAGCGTCGGTGGTGCTTATAACAGCCGTTTTGATTTCATTTACACCTGATTTTACTGCAGTTATCGCACAGGCACAGGCCATACCGAGTGTATTAATACACTGAATACCGAAATTCACCTTATCACTTTCAGGAACACTTGACTTTACATCGTCGATAAACACACTGATTTCATCGGAAAGCATAGTTCCTGCTGCATCGCTGAGAGTAACGGTAGATGCACCTGCTGCTATAGCTGTGCTTATCGCCTTTGAAAGAAATTCAGGTTCGCTTCTGGTAGCATCCTCGGCAATAAACTCAACATCTGAAGTAAATTCTTTGGCTTTTTTAACGAGTCTGTCAATCATTTCAAGAACCATAGGAGGCTTCTTACCGCATACAAACTCCATCTGTACAGTAGAAGTAGGTACAACTACCTGAATTCTCGGTTTAGAGGCATTTTTTAATGCGTCTGCCACTCTTTCAACATCCTCCTCGGAAAGAGAAACAGGAACAGCCAGAACGCTGTTTTTTACACAGGAAGCTATTGATTTTATAAGAAGAACATCTGTCTTTTCTTTTTTTATCTCGGGAAGCTCAATAACACTGACATTAATTTTATCGAGAAGCTTTGCAATTTCGATTTTCTCTCTGAACGAAAGAGAAAATACTGATGATTTTGATGCTTCCTTCAATGTTACATCTGCGATTAATAATCTTTCCATAATAAAGACTCCTTAAAAATATTTCATCACATACACAAGAAAAAATGCCCTTGAAATTACCAAGTAACTTCAAGGGCGAATTAAATCCGCGGTACCACCTTGTTTACTGTCTGTGACAGTCACTCCTTCGAGGCTCTGACAAGCCTTTAGCCATGATAACGGGGCATCCGTGACCGCCTACGCAGCTCATAAGCCTTCAACAGTCCTGCTCTGAAACGAGACTGAATTATCCGCATCTGCCGACTCGCACCAACCGTCGGTTCTCTGAAAGTATGGGAGGATAATCCATAATTTCCTCAACGCATTTGTGATATTGATAAGCATTTTAGCATTTACATACACATTTGTCAATAGTTTTTTATTAAAAAAGCAAAAAATACTTTATCTTTTTAAAGTGCTGACAAAGATATAAGAGCGCACTGAAAAAGTACGCTCTTGTTAATATTTATTTTGTACCGAAAATTCTGTCACCTGCATCACCGAGACCGGGAACAATATAGCCCTTTTCGTTAAGTTTTTCGTCGAGAGCCGCACAGTAAACGTGTACATCGGGATGAGCCTTAGTAAACGCCTCTATACCCTCAGGTGCGGCAATAATGCACATAAATTTGATAGAACGGGGATTTCTAAGCTTGATCTGTGAAACCGCATCAATACCTGATCCGCCTGTGGCGAGCATCGGGTCAACTACGAAAACATCTCTTTCACTGATATCCTTGGGTAATTTACAGTAATACTCGACAGGTGTGAGAGTTTCTTCATCTCTGTAAAGGCCGATATGACCTATACGTGCAGACGGCACCAGAGAAACGATACCCTCAACCATACCGAGACCGGCACGAAGGATAGGAACTATAGCGAGCTTTTTACCGCAAATGTGCTTCGCGGTCATTTTACAGATGGGTGTTTCGATTTCAACATCCTCCAGAGGTAAATCTCTGGTAGCTTCATAACCCATAAGAGTAGCGATTTCGGAAACAAGAGCTCTGAAATCCTTTGAACTTGTCTCTTTGTTACGGAGAATGGAGAGCTTATGCTGAATTAAGGGGTGAGTGAAAATTGTTACGTTGCTGTTCATTTGTAAATTCCTCTTTCCTTCATATTTTCTACTATAAATATTATACACTTAAAATTAAATAAATCAAGGTGATATATTTAATTTTTTATATTATATAAAAGCACCCACATCATTAATGTGAGTGCTTTTTAGAAAAATGGTCGGAGTGACGGGACTTGAACCCATGGCCTCTTGGTCCCGAACCAAGCGCGATACCAAACTTCGCCACACCCCGAAGTGCTTTATGTATTATACACGAAGCTAAAAGAAAAATCAACTGTTTTTCATAAAAATATTTACTCTTACCACATAGAAAATAAAGCAGCTCTGCAAACAATTTAAAGGTGCAGAACTGCCGATAATTTATATAACAGAAATCACACTGTCTTTACATATGAGATTATTCTTTTTCTTTTGACTGTGTAATAACCGGCAAATAATTTAAATACTTCACGGACTACTATTGCAATAAAAGAAAAACTTAATTAATTCTTCCGGCTTTTTCATATATGGTTTTTGCACCGGTGTAAAGAAGATATAAAGCCACTATCGCCGAACCGATAATGTCCAGATAATATGCTATCGGAGAAGTCGGTGCAACAGCTACTGACAAAAGCGCTATAGTAACACATATATCAACGATACTCTTAGCACGGTAAAGTCGTGACTGAACTTCAATAATAGCATTAGGCAGCTCTCTGTTAAGTCGAGTGTATTTTATCCAGAATGCCGTATTTGCTATAACACCAAGAACTGCAATCACAAGACCGGGTATAACATTACCTTTTTCTTCTTTTTCGCCAAAAAATACAAGTGTAAACATAATTACACCGCCAAGGCACATCATAGCACCGACAAAAACATTTGATATTCTTTCAAGTTTTGCCTTTTTTGCCGTATCCTCAGCGTATTTTTTAGATGTAATTATGTACACAGCATACGCCATAATAATTCCGAGAAGTTCTGAACCACGACGCACAAAATCTGCTATCTGTGTGGAACTTTGGCCGGAGAGAAGACCTAATCCGACAACAAGAGGTCCGGGAGAAGACATTAAAACAGACATAAGCAGGGTTTTGTGACCTGATTTTTTCTTATCCATATTAACCTCCCATTATAAACATAAGCGAATCAACCACAACCATTGCTGATAACGGACATATAACAGTATCCAGACCGTTTTTCGAGTATAGCTCAGCTATTGCACTCACAGCAGCCGTAAGAACTGAAATCAAAATATATCCGAAAGGTGACAGTCCGCCACGAAATGTAAGGACAAAGGCAACACTTAAAAAAGATGAAATAAACATCGCTGTAGTACCTTCAAAGCTTTTCTTTCCATCCGTGTGTTTGTCCTTGATTTTATGCTTGCCGAATTTTTTACCTACAAGAGCAGCAAACGCATCGCCTACACCCCATGCAAGTATACTGGCTACTACGAGATATCTGTCACCAAGAAGTCCCCAAGAAACACTGATAACTACCGCAAACATAGTAAAAACAAGTAGCAAACTTGATTTAAGCTCTCCTCTTTTTCTTTCTGTGGTAATCTCAGAAAAATTCTTAAGTTTTTCCATTATAATTAATATCGGATAAACCACGATTTCAAAAATTATAGCAGCAAGAGCAGAAATCCACCATGTTTCAAAAGCAAATGCAAAAACAAAAACAGAGCCAAGCAAAATAAAGTGTAAGGTTTTCCTGAAGATTTCATCAGGTATTTTTATAAGTAACCGCATTGTAAGTGCAGTTGTGGCGGCTACAGCAAAATATATGCTCATAACTGCAAAGCCGCGCATTAGTTCCTGCATATTATTACTTCCTTTCCTTTTTAAAACAATATTGACGCAATTATAGCATACTGAATTAAATATTTCAAGACAAGAAAAAACAGAGTCCGAAACAAAAGCATCCGGACTCAAAAATAAACTATACTAATTCAAAGGAGAAGACTGCAACAGCTGATAGTATTTCTCAGCAGCTTCAGTCCAATCGGAATAATCTTCGTCTCCCCTTTTGTCGCTGAAACCATATTTATCAACCAAGTATTTAGAAATAAACCGAGTAACTTTTTTTGCACCGCTGATATTCATATGCTTGGCATTGTAAAAATCCGTCCTTGTATCAAGACCGATTTCGTCTACATATTTACGCAAATCAAGAACATCAAAACCGCGTGTTTCAAGAATAGACACCGTGGCATTCTGTTTTCCGCTCCTGTCTGTAACCTGATCGCTCTGAGGAATGATGACAAACAACACTTTTACGTTCTCTTTCTTACAATAGTTCATCAGATCAATAATACCCTGATAATCATTCAAAGAAAGCGCTCCGTTAGAAGTAAAATCCTGCTGAATATTTCCGACGTTCTTCTTTTTATTAAGAAACGGTTCATAATAGCTTGCTGACTTGTATTCATCTTTCAACGAAAAAAACTCTTCAATTTCCACAAAAGGCCATCGGTCGTGATATTTCTGTATCGGGAATATCAAATCAAAAGTATCTTTAAATCCAAATCCACCCAGTTTAGCGAGATACTTTGTCATAGAAAGTTTATTACCCGTTAGCGGATATGTGTTTATGAAATTAGGCAGATATTTTTCATAATCAACAAGAAAGTGTGTGATGTTAATAATAAAAACTGCATCAGGTTGTTTTCTTTTCACATCATCAATCATAAATTCAGAAGCAAACAGAGGCTGTGCCGCACTGGCCATAGAGTACACCGTGATACCGTATTCACTGAAAGCAACAGGTGAAACCCACGACGCATACGTGGTGCTCGGACCTAAAAATACAGCATCAAGCGAATCTGCCCTCTGAGTAAAAACGCTGTCAATTCTGGCAGCATCTTTTGATTCAGGATCGCAAATGAGAACATCCTGCACCTTAAAAAGAACCACAAAAAATATCAGAATGAATACTGCCATTTTTAGAGTTCGTTTAATAATAATTTTCATTTTAAGCTGACTCCGTCCTGTATTTGGAAATAACCGCAACCGGTTTACATCGGTACCGTAAAGCTGAAAACATTTTTACCGTTCTCTCTTTCAAGATTAACAGTACCTTTGTGAAGAATTGCGATCTGTCTCACCATCGAAAGTCCAATACCGTGGCTTTCATTCCTTCGTCTTGATTTGTCGTTTTTATAAAATAGATCCCAAATGTTTTCTTTCTCCTGATCAGAGATCTCCTTACCTTTGTTAGCGACAGCAAAAACATAACATCCGTCTTGCGTGTAACCTTTTATCTCTATTAAAGAATCTTCGTCACCGTACTTAACAGCGTTCTTAACATAATTCATAACAGCTCGGCTTACAAGAACCGGATTGCACATAATTTCAGCGTTTTCCAAAGAAAGCTCAAAGTGATGCTCTCTGAATTCAGCACTTAATTTACCGTCAATGTATTTTTCTATTGAAGCAAGTTTAACAAGCTCCATATCACAAACATAGCTTTGGCTTTCAAGGCGTGACATTTCCAGAATTTCACCTATAAGACTGTCAATTACATCGCACTCCTCAGAAGCGATTTTGCAGTATTTCTGAAGTGTTTCATCCTTTAATGTAAGTGCCTCGATATTCTCAATATATCCTTTGATTGTAGTTACCGGAGTTTTGAATTCATGGGAAATATCCCTCAGGAGTCTTTTTTGCCTTTCAACGTCTTCCCTGAGTCCTTCAATACTCGATTTCAATTCATCAGACAAAACATCAATCGATGATGCTAAAACGCCTATTTCATCATCAGTGGAAAGGCTGATTTTCTCACTGAAATCAAGCTCAGACATCTTTCTGGTTATACGGCTCATTTTTTTGATGTTATCAGTAAAGGTCCTCGTAAATATGCCCCATACAGCCGTTCCGACAACAGCTACCGTAAAGCCCATTATTAAAATAAACAGGGAAACAATTACGATATCCTGTTCGATACCTTTAATAGCCTTATTCATTACAATATAATTGCCGTCTGAGGCTTTGGAAACATAAATGATCTTCTTTATCATATCACTTTCATCGGTATGATTTTTGAAATAATAAGTGTTATCATCTAATTTTTCATCGTAATATTTAATCCACTTTTTATACTTTTCGGAAAGATTTTTATTGATCCTCAGTTTTGTGTAAGAATATATCACGATACCTTCTTCATTAACAATATGAGTCGTAATACCATACGAAACATTGATTTCTTCCAGAAGAGGTTCAACTTTTTTTGGCGTTTCATAAAGGCAGGTTTCGATTTTTTTCGCATAATTCTTCATTGTATTTTTGGAATTCTGAATAAAAACAGGTCTCAAAAAAACATTAGAAAAGAAAGTAAGAACAAACATTGAAAGAATAATTCCTGCAAGGAAAACTGCGAGAACTTTAAAGCGGAGACTTTTTGTCATAATTTCACAACCTCACCTTCAAAGCTGTACCCTGTGCCTCTTACTGTTCTGATTTTTTCACCGAATGGTTCGAGAGAGCGACGAAGCATTTTAATATGTGTATCTATCGTTCTGTCATTTCCGTCATATTCAAAGCCCCAAACCTTTTCGAGTATCTTATCTCTGTTTAATACATTAGGACTGTTTTTCATAAGAAGCAGAAGCAACTGATATTCCTTCGGAGTAATTTTGATTTCTTCTCCATCTATATATACCTTCATTTCCTTCTGAGAAACCCTTAAGCCTTCACTCAAAAGGTCACAGGTACTTTCGTCAAAGGAATAACCGATTAAGCGCTTGGCTCTTTCAACGAGGGCGGCTCTTTTAAAGGGCTTTACCACATAATCGTCAGCACCGTTACGAAGTCCGCGTGCCTCACAATACTCATCAATAATGGCTGTCAGCATAATTACCTTAATGTCAAAGTGCTCTTTGACGTAAGAAAGAACCTCCCACCCGTCAAGAACAGGAAGCATAACATCCAGAATCATAAGAGGAATATCATTTTCACTTTCAATTATCTTTATTGCCTCTTCACCGTCAAAGGCACAAATCACATCATAGCCTTCGATAGTGAAAATATCCTTCAGAAGCTCGTTTATTCTTTTGTCATCATCGACCACAAGAATTTTTGTTTTCATACTTACACCACCGCAAATCAGAAGATTACATCATTATATTTTATTGTTTTAATGTGTAAATTCAGTGAATATCCCGGAACAATCATATAATTGAATGCACTTTACATTTTTGTTTTATAAAGCATAGAGTAATTAAATATCTTACCCTTTTTAAGTGTCTGTGCAGAAATGAGCTCAAAACCGAGTTTTTCGTATAAGGGGATATTTTCCGGATTCTGAGTTTCGAGCCCAAGATTATACCCGAGAGGAACAAGGTCAGATATACCCTGCTTTATCAACGCCGTAGCAATTCCCTTACCCTGAAATTCTTTGCCGACAAAGACAGGCTCAATAAGAAGCGTGTTTTCCGGGAAAACAGACAAATCACGCCGAGCATAGATAATAAGTGTACGAACTGTCGAAATCCAATAAACAACAAGAAAAATCCAGTGGGGACATTTTAAGAAATCGAGCACAGTGTAATCGCTTTTAGCATCTCGCCAGATACACATTCCTCGGTTTTCCTTATCCATATAAATAATATCTTCACCGTTTGACGAAGAAAAACGTTCCATCATAAAGTGATAAAGAAACCTTTTCCTGATTCCCGGTACCCTCGTACAGTGTTTATGCACAGGGTCATCACAGAAGGATTCAGATGCCATAAGTGCCATATTTTTCAGAACTGCTTTATCAAGTGTAATTTTTTCCATAATTTACTCCTAAATTTAATTTACAAAGATATTATCATAAAAAATACATTTTTACAATAGATTAAGCCACGGGAAAACCGTGGCTTAAAAAATCAAACTTCCGATAAAGCCTTCTCCATAGAGGCAAGACCTTTATCAATTTCATCATAAGATATTGTAAGAGGAGGAAGGAGTCTGACTTTAGTCTTTGCAGTCAGAAGAAGCGCACCTTTTTCGATAGCTTTTTTTACAACATCAGCACTTTTTACCGTTTCATCGAGTCTGACACCCATCATAAGGCCCAGTCCGTCGATGCCTTCCACATGGGGCATCTGCATAATTTTTTCACGCATATACTCCCCTTTTTTCTTTACGTCATCAAGAAAATCTTTATCAAGTCGGTTAAGTATATGCACCGCGCCCGCTGTTGCTACGGGATTTCCGCCGAAGGTTGTCGCATGGTCACCTGCACCGAAAACATTCTCAGTTTTCTCACCGAAAATTATACATCCTAAAGGCAGACCGCCGCCTATACCTTTGGCAGTAGTAACAATATCGGGGACAACACCGTAATGCTGAAAAGCAAAGAGTTCACCTGTTCTGCCCACGCCCGTCTGCACTTCATCAACGATGAAAACAAGGTCGTATTGATTACAGATGCTTTCTACCTCTTTAACATATTCAGCATCGAGCGGCATAACTCCGCCTTCGCCCTGAATAAGCTCAACCATTACAGCACATACCGTACCGTCAAGAAATTGCTTTAATGTTTCAATATCATTTGCGGGAACGAATTCAAAGCCTTCCGTAAATGGGAAGAAATATCTATGAAAAACATCCTGACCTGTAGCAGATAAAGTAGTAACTGTTCTGCCATGGAAAGAGTTTACGAGCGTTATTACCTTACTTCTGCCTTCACCGTATTTTTCATAACTGTATTTACGTGCGCACTTTATTGCACCTTCATTGCTTTCTGCACCGCTGTTTGAGAAAAATACCTTTTTCATCCCTGTTTTTTCACAGAGAAGCTTCGCTGCATCGATACAGGGTTTTGTGTAATACAGATTTGAAATATGCTGTAAGGTATTAAGCTGTGCTGTTACAGCCTCAGTCCACCCCTTATCGCAGAAGCCGAGAGAATTTACACCGATACCGCTGGAAAAATCTATATATTCCTTACCGTCAAAATCATAGCAAGTTGCGTTTTTGCCATTTTCAATAGCAACAGGATATCTGCCGTAGGTTCCCGCTACATAGCTTTGATCAGCATCTTTTATTAAATCAAAATTACTCATCTTCTTCACTCCCCTGCATAAGTGTACCAATACCCTCTTTTGAGAACATTTCAATTATTATCGAATGCGGTATTCGGCCGTCAATCATAACAGCCTTTTTAACACCTGAACGGATAGCCTTTTCACAGCTTTTGATTTTAGGAATCATACCGCCGTAAATAACTCCGCTTTCAATAAGAGAATCAATTTCATCGATATGAATTTCAGGTATAAGAGAGTTTTTATCGTTGACATCGTGCATCAGGCCGGGAATATCAGAAAGAGTGATAATATTCTCTGCGCCTAAAGCCGCCGCAATTTCAGCCGCTGCTGTATCGGCATTGATATTATAAACCTGTCCATCAGCATCGACACCGACAGTAGCGATAACAGGAATGTAGTCTTCTTCGAGAACCTTTATAATAGGTTTGGGATCAACAGAAACGATTTCGCCCACATAGCCGTAATCAAAATTTTCATCATCCAACTTTTCTGCTTTAATCATACCACCGTCAATACCGCAAAGACCGATAGCCTTGCCGCCGCATACGCCGATAAGAGATACCAGGTCTTTGTTTGTCTTGCCCGCCAGAACCATCTGTACTACTTCCGCTGTATCGGAGTCAGTATAACGCAGACCTCCCACGAACTTAGACTCAATGCCGAGCTTTGTGAGCATACCGCTTATTTCGGGCCCTCCACCGTGCACGAGAACAATCTTTACTCCTACGAGCGAAAGAAGTATAATATCACTCATCACAGCCTTTTTAAGTTCAGGATTAATCATAGCGTTTCCGCCGTACTTTACTACAACGGTTTTTCCGTAGTATTTCTGTATATAAGGGAGGGCATCGGTCAGAATCTTTGCCCTTGTAGCATCATTGATTTCCATATTATCTCCTCAAGTGCGATAGTCGCCGTTAATTTTAACATAATCATAGGTCAGGTCACAGCCCCAGGCAGTGGCGGAATATTCGCCCTGATTCATTTCTACATCAAGAATTATTTCATCCTCTAAGAGTATTTCCTTAGCCTTTTCCTCGGAAAACTCTATGCCGAAACCGTTTTCACAAACCTTAACCTTACCCTTGCAGGATGAAAGATAAACATCTATCTTGTCTACCGAAAAATCTCCCTCAGTATAACCGATAGCGCATAAAATTCTGCCCCAGTTTGCATCAGCACCGAACATAGCAGTTTTTACAAGAGAAGAACAGATAATACTCTTCGCAATTTTCTTAGCCGTAGCCTCGTCACAGCAGGAGGTTACATTGCATTCCAGAAGTCTCTGCGCACCTTCGCCGTCACCGGCAATAAGGCGTGAAAGTTTTACAGATACGGCTTTCAAAGCCTCTTTAAAGACGAAGTAATCCTCATTTTCGCTGTCAATCAAAGCATTTTCAGCTTTACCGTTAGCCATAATGCAAACCATATCATTGGTTGAAGTGTCGCCGTCAACGGAAATCATATTGAAGGTATCCTTTACCGTGTCTGAAAGAGCCTTCTGAAGCATTTCCGAAGAAACAGCACAGTCAGTCGTCATAAAGCACAGCATAGTAGCCATATTAGGATGAATCATACCTGAACCCTTACAGCAGGCACCTAAAGTTACAGTCTTGCCGCCGAGCTCAAAAGTAACTGCACATTCTTTGGCTATGGTATCAGTGGTCATAATAGCCTCAGCAGCATCGTGACCGCCACCTGATGTCATCTTTGAAGCAAGATTATCAGCACAGTCTGCGATAGGTGTCACATCGAGACTCATACCGATTACACCTGTAGATGCAACGATAATGTCTTTTTCGTCTGTATTCATGGCTTTGGAAGCGATTTTGCACATAAGCTCTGCCTTTTCCACGCCGTCGTGGTTACAGGTGTTGGCGTTACCGCTGTTAACGATTACAGCCTGTGCCATTCCGTCGTTGAGGTTTTCTCTTGTCACCGTGATGGGAGCACCGTAAACCTTGTTCTGTGTATATACGGCCGCCGCAGGACATCTTACCTCACTTTTAATCATAGCAAGATCTTTTTTAGTCTGATTTTTTCTGATACCACAGTGAATACCTGAGGCAATAAAGCCCTTCGCCGCGGTTACACCGCCATTAATAAATTCCATAATTATACCTCCATCAAATAAGCGCAGTTTCAATCGGAAAGCCCAGAGCAATATTCATATTCTCTATTGCCGCCGAAGACGCACCTTTTCCTAAATTATCAAAAACTGATGTTACTGTTATTCTTTCATCATTACCGCAAAGGTAAATTTTCATTTTATTTGTTCCTTCAAGACCTATCGGAGAAAGCATAGAAGTTTCCGACTTATGAACTGAAACGAAAGCACTATCCTTATAGAACTCACTGTAAAAGCTGTAAAGTGAATCAAGTGTCATTTCTTTTGTGAAAAGTTTTGTAAATAAAGGGACAGTCACAGCCATACCGCAGTAATAGTCACTGACTATCGGTGAAAATACTGGATAGTCTGAAAGACCTGTAACTTTCTTCATTTCAGGAATATGCTTATGAATCTGAGTGAGACCGTACTGTCGGGGTGTACCTATCTCCTCTTCTCTTTCAGGATTTTCATAATCTGCTATCATTTTATTACCGCCGCCGCTGTAGCCTGTTATGCTGTGACAGGTTACGGGATAATCAGGAGAAATTATTTCGCCTGCTACCAAAGGATAAACAACCGAAATAAAGCCTGTAGCGTGACAGCCGGGATTAGCTATACGTTTAGAATTTTTTATATCATCGAAATGCTTCCCTGAAAGCTCAGGAAAACCGTAAGTCCATCCTTCTGCAGTTCTGTGTGCCGTACTGGCATCAATTACTACCGTTTCAGGATTGGTTACGAGTTTAACGGCTTCTTTAGCCGCTTCGTCAGGCAGACAGAGAAAAACAACATCGCTTTCATTCATAAGCTTTTGTCTTTCTGCTGTATCCTTTCTTTTGCTTTCTTCTATTTCGAGCAATTCCACAAAGGGATGCTTTTGAAGTTTTGCTTTTAGTTGCAGTCCTGTTGTTCCTGCCTGTCCGTCAATAAATACCTTTGCCATAATAAACCTCGTTTATAATATTTATGCAATAATTATGTATATTTTCTAATCATTATACATCAATTATTATATTTGTCAATATAAATTGTATATTTATTTGTACTTTAAGCATAAAAATACGGAGAAAAATTCATTTGAACTTTCTCCGTATCTGCTTTTAAAAAATATTTTCTACTACTGTTTTAACTGCTCTTACAAAAGCCGAGAGACGCGCGAGGAAAAGATTTTCATTATGCCAATTAAACAAGTTGTCTGCCTGACCGATACACACACGGTCAACGGGGAAAGAAGTGGATTTTGTTTCGAAAAGTGAGCCTACCTGACTGTAACAGGTTGCGGCAGATTCATAAATGTGATAAACCTTGCCGTCATAAAAAGCAAAGTTCTGTACTGTGGGAGGAAGCGTATATACATCTTCATGTTTTACAGTCATATTCTCTTCACCGTATGAATCTACAGTGTAAAGATAAGCTTTAGAAAGATTTTTTCTGCCGTAGGAAGAACCGACTACAAGGCAGGTTTCATCCTCATAATCATAAAAAGCGGCACCGTTTGCTTTGGCGGGAATTTTTACGGAAGCTATCTTTTCGAGGTTGGACTTTCCGTTCATTTTAAAACCGTTAAGCTCACCGTCGGCCTTTTCATTAAACACACCTACCCATAATATTCCGTTATGATAGGTAACAAAAGATGCTGTGCAATCACAATCAGCAGATAATTCATAGTATGCCTTCACTGTGAGTGATTTGGTCTGCATAGCAAGAGCTATTTGTGCAGACGTTATAACACTTACCTGCTTGTCGGTACTCATAGCAATAAAGAGATTCTTTCCGTCAGTAGCAAGACCGCCTACATGGTTATCGTCAGGAAGAACAAGCGTTTTAAGATACGCACCTGTTTCACGGTCAAGGATATAGATTACCGAATTATGTACCTTATGGTTTTCTTCGGCATCAAGTTTCTTTTTATTTTTACCGAAATTGATGTTCTCTTCAAGGTCTTTTTTATATCTTTTAATTCCGCAGTAAGCAGAAATAAAAATGAATTCGTCACTTACACAAAGGCCCTGCGGTGTCATAGCATTACAGCATTCCTCACCGGAAATAACTGTGTTTTCCAGACCGGGAACGGCGAAATACTCTTCCGCGATAAGGGAAAGGTCGTTAAATCCAAGCAGTGCCGCATTAAAACGGTTATTATATCGGTAGTCTTTTGAGGTTTCAGCTGCAGATACACTTAACGCGAGACATAACAATATAAGAATTAATGAAAGTATCAACGATAATGTCTTTTTCATAATTAATCACCTCATATTTTAGTTTAAAATACTATATCATTAATGAGTGTTAAAGTCAATAATTATGCAAAGAAAATCCACCCCCGAAGGAGTGGATTTAATATCGAAAATCAATTATTTAACCATTGAAGCGATTTCTGCTGCGAAATCGTCAACCTTCTTTTCGATGCCTTCGCCCTTAGCGAAACGAACAAATTCCTTAACCTTGATGTCTGCACCGAGTGCCTTGGCTACTGAATTTACATAGCCGTTAACGTCGCCGTCGAAGAGGTCTGAACGTACAAATGTCTGTTCAAGAAGACAAACTTCCTTGATCTGCTTTGAAAGACGGCCCTGAACAAGACCAACAAAGATCTTGTTTTCGGAAATTTCAGCCTTGTGAGAAACAGCAACCTCTGCAAGAGTAGCAAGAGCTTCCTTGGAGATGAAGTTTGTGAAGTTCTTTCTCTGCTTCTGGTCAAGACCCTGGTAAATAGCGATATCCTCGTCGCTCCACTTCTTGTCAGCGGTTACTTCTTCGATAAGGCTGTTAAGAACGGGTACGGGAAGTGTTTCGGGCTTATTGAGAGCGCTGTCAATTGTAATTGACTTCATCTTAGCAAGCTCTTCATCAGAGATGTCAGCCTTGCTTAAATATTCGGGGCTCATAGCAGCAATCTGCATTGCTACGTTTTTGCTCATTGCAACAAATTCATCATTAGCTGCTGTAGCGTCGTCTACATCAAATGCAACGAGAACACCAACTGTGCCGCCTGCATGAATATATGATGTGGTGTGACCTTCGATAAGAGCAAATCTGCGGACTTTCATATTTTCACGAAGAGCAAGGAATACTTCCTGAACTTCTTCGTCAACTGTTTTGTCAGAGTCAACTGCCTTTGTAGCAAGAAGAGCTTCAAGATCAGCAGGCTTTGCAGCAACAACAGTCTTAACAACCTTAGAAGCAAGGTTTACAAAGGGAGCACCCTTAGCAACGAAGTCAGTTTCACAGTTAATTTCAACAAGAGCACCTGCATTAGCATCGTTATAAGCAGCAACTACGCCTTCAGCAGCAACTCTGCTTGCCTTCTTAGCAGCAGAAGCGAGACCCTTTTCTCTGAGAATATCAACAGCCTTGTCGATATCGCCGTCAGCTTCAACAAGAGCCTTTTTGCAGTCCATCATACCAACGCCGGTCTTTTCACGAAGAGCCTGTACGTCTTTAGCTGTAAATGCCATAATAAAATTCCTCCTACGATTTGTAATTTTTTCAAAGAAACCCCGTTTTATTTACGGGGTTTAATTTATACTGAAATTATTCAGCAGCTTCTTCAGCTACTTCTTCAGCAGCGGGAGCGTTTGATTCGCCCTGTCTGCCTTCGATAACAGCATCAGCCATAGCGCCTGCAATAAGTCTTACAGCTCTGATAGCGTCGTCGTTACCGGGAATTACATAGTCAACTTCATCGGGATCACAGTTTGTGTCAACGATAGCAACGATGGGGATACCGAGCTTGTGAGCTTCTGCAACTGCGATTCTTTCCTTTCTGGGGTCAACGATGAAAAGTGCTGCGGGCTGCTTCTTCATTTCTGTGATACCGCCCATAAACTTTTCGAGCTTTTCGATTTCAAGGTTAAGCTTGATAACTTCCTTTTTGGGAAGGAGTGCGAATGTGCCGTCCTGCTCCATAACCTTAAGCTGAGCAAGTCTCTTGATTCTCTTCTGGATTGTGCCGAAGTTTGTGAGCATACCGCCGAGCCAACGTGCGTTAACGAAAGGCATACCTGCACGGATAGCTTCCTCACGGATGGAATCCATAGCCTGCTTCTTTGTGCCGACGAAGAGAACTTCACCGCCGTTCATTGATACTTCACGGATGAAAGAATAAGCTTCTTCGAGCTTCTTTACAGTCTTCTGAAGGTCAATGATGTAAATTCCGTTTCTTTCTGCGAAAATGTATTCACTCATTTTCGGGTTCCATCTTCTTGTCTGGTGACCGAAGTGTACACCTGCTTCAAGAAGCTGTTTCATTGATACTACTGACATTGTTATGTCCTCCTTTTGTTTTTTTAACCACCGCAAGTTCAAAAGTATGCAACACCCGAAGAGG
>JAZNMU010000120.1:0-12397 GCA_045579865.1 Acutalibacteraceae bacterium | reverse complement strand
TTGGTATTATCGGTGCCACAGGTATGGTAGGCCAGCGCTTCGCAACCATCCTTGACGGCCATCCCTGGTTCGATGTTGTTACTCTCGCCGCAAGCGGACGTTCAGCAGGCAAGACCTATGAGGAGGCTGTGGGTGAAAGATGGAGAATGCCCGTTCCTATGCCTGAAAGCATGAAGAACCTTATCATCAAAAATGCAACTGACGACATCAAGGAAATCGCTTCATCTGTTGATTTCGTTTTCTGCGCAGTTGACATGAAAAAGGATGAAATCAAAGCTCTCGAGGAAGCCTACGCTAAAGAGGAATGTCCCGTTGTTTCCAATAACAGCGCTCACAGAGGTACAGCAGACGTTCCCATGGTAGTTCCCGAAATCAACGCAGACCACATAAAAATCATCGAAAGTCAGAGAAAGAGACTCGGTACAAAGAGAGGCTTCGTAGCCGTTAAGTCAAACTGCTCACTTCAGAGCTATGTTCCCGCTATCTATCCTCTTGACAAAGAGTTCGGTGTAAAGGAAGTTCTCGTATGTACCTATCAGGCTATTTCAGGTGCAGGCAAGACCTTCGAATCCTGGCCCGAAATGGTGGATAACGTTATCCCCTTCATCGGTGGAGAAGAGGAAAAGAGCGAACAGGAACCCCTTAAAATCTGGGGCAAGATCGAAAACGACGTTATCGTTAATGCTACCTCCCCCGCTTTCACCGCACAGTGCATCAGAGTTCCCGTTTCCGACGGTCATATGGGTGCAGTATTTATGCGCTTCGATGACGGCAAAAAGCCTTCCAAGGAAGAAATTCTCAAGGTTTGGGATAGCTTTGCAGGCAGAGCACAGGAATTAGAGCTTCCCTCTGCTCCCAAAAAGTTCCTCCACTATTTCACTGAGGATAATATGCCTCAGACCAAGCTCAACCGTAATTTAGAAAACGGTATGGCTGTTTCCATCGGCAGACTCCGTGAGGACAGCCAGTACGACTACAAGTTCGTATGCCTTTCACACAATACTCTCAGAGGTGCTGCCGGCGGTGCAGTGCTTTTAGCCGAGCTTCTCTGCGCAGAGGGTTATATGGACTAAACATATTTTTCTGAGGAGGTTTTTCAATGAATCCTGTCTTTATCGGCAGCGGAGTTGCACTGATAACTCCATTTGATAAGGATGGTAAAATCGATTTTAAAGGATTTGAAAAACTCATAGAATACCAAATTGAAAATAAGACGGATGCTATTATTGTCTGCGGAACTACCGGTGAAGGTTCAACACTTACTGTTTATGAAAGACTTAATCTTTTTTCTACGGCAGTGGAGGTTGCACGGGGTCGTGTGCCTGTCATCGGCGGTACGGGCAGTAATAGCACTTCTTTTTCCCTTTCACTCATAAAAGAAGCGGAAAAGACAGGAATTGACGCTCATCTGTCAGTTACCCCCTACTACAATAAAACCTCACAGGACGGACTGGTGAGGCATTATTATACCCTGGCGGATAAAGCGGAAAAACCCATTATAGTTTATAATGTTCCTTCAAGAACAGGAATGAACATACTTCCCGAAACCTATAAAAGACTTTCTGAACATAACAATATCTGTGCCGTCAAGGAAGCGGACTCAAATATAGCAAAGCTGATTAAATCAATTTCTCTCTGCGGAGATAAGCTTGATTTTTACATTGGTAACGACGATATGATATGTCCTGCCGTCGCCTGCGGATGCAAGGGTGTAATTTCCGTTCTTGCCAATGTGATGCCTGAATTTACCCACGAAATGACTATGGAAGGTATAAACGGAAGCATAGAAAAATGCAGATGGATGCAGGAAAATGTAATTGACCTGGTTGAAGCATTATTCTGTGATGTTAACCCCATTCCGGTCAAATATGCTATGAAGCAGATGGGTATGGACACAGGTGTACTGAGACTTCCGCTGTATGAAATGAGTGAGGAGAAGAAAAAGAGACTCGCTGAGTGTCTGAAAATAATAAATAATAAGTAATAAATAAAGAGTTACAGGTTTACTGTGCTTTGTGGCACAGTTTAATCTGCAACTCTTTTTTATCTGCTTGTGATAAATCTGCGACGGGATGAGGTCATCCCGCCCTACTAATTTATATTAACTTCATCGACTTCATTTTATTTATCACCGTCTCGCTGTCAAGATCTGTAGAATATACAATATCATCGACGGTGGCTCCTGCGCTGTGTAAATCTGCGATTACTTCATCGAGTATATCCGTATATCTGCCATTTCTTTTAAATTTCCTTTCATGCTTTGCCGCTTTCTTGATTAACTCACGGCTTTTATTATACTCAATTATTGCATCAAGATTATCAATAATAAACTCCTGGGAAGTTTTGGAATGCAATATCCTTTTATAAGGAAAACCGCTTTGCGAAATTCTGTCCACGCTGATGATGCCGATTGTGGTGCCTTCCGCTGTAACACTTTTATTACTTTTACCGTTGTAACCCGTTTCTTCACTTAAAAATCCGTTTTCGACAAGCCATTCGTTAATAACAGTTGCTTTTAAGGATTTATATTTTTCGCTGTCAGTGAGAGAAGAAAGACCGACTGCAATTTCAGAAACAGTAAGCGGATTATCTGAAAAAACGAAACCTTTGCGCTCTTCATAGCTCAAATAAAAATCTTCTTTGGCTTTCCGTTTTTCTTTCGTATATGTAAAAGTTCTTTCCGCTTTTATTCCTTTTTCGACAACTTCACCCAAAACCTCCGACACATACATAAGACAACGTGAAATTCTCTCGTTTCTTACTATATCATCATTTTTTACAGGTGACTCATCGAGAGGATTAAAGCCACGTGAAAGGTAATCTATATATTTTTTAGCAAGAAGTATTTTTTCTTTTTCTGTCATAGTCATCATTCTCCTTTAACAGATTAATAATAACACAAAAGAAAATGAAATGCAAACAGAAAAAATCCCGATGCCGAAGCACCGGGACTGAAAATTATTCCGCTTTACTATTATTTGATTGTTGTGTACATGAAGTACTTGTAACCGAGGGGGTTAGCAAAGAAGCCTTCAACACTGTCATCAAGCATATAGATGTCTGTGTAATAGTAGATGGGAGTGATACAACCTGTGGACATAAGAAGGTCTTCAGCTGCGTGCATAAGAGCATAACGGGTTTCGAGGTCTGTACAAGCCTTGATTTCAGTGATAAGAGCATCATAGGTTTCTGCCCATGTGCCGTCTTCAACCTTAAGGTCAACGCCGAGAGCTGTTACGTCTACGTCGTACATAGCGAGATCCTTGTGTTCACCCTTACCGAACTGAACGTCGTTGTTACCGGAAACAGTGGTCCACATATCAAGGAAGGAGATGGGATCATTGTAGTCAGCAAGCCAACCGTTACGAGCAACGCTGTATTCGCCGTTCTTACGGGTGTTAAGGAATGTGTTCCATTCCTGATTTTCAAGATTTACAGTGATACCTACAGCAGCAAAAGCACCCTGAATGTATTCACCGATAGCCTGATGAGCATCGTTTGTATTGTAGATGTAGGTAAGAGCAGGTACATCTGTGAACTTAGCAGTAGCTTCGTCATAGTTGTAGTACTTCTTAAGAACTTCTACAGCAGCCTTGAAGTTGTCTTCGAAAGCATCAGCAGATGCGTTGAAGTAACCGTCAAAGTCTTCGCTTGAGCCTGCATTCTTGTAGAATTCAGAACCGTCAGCGTCTGTCATACCCATAGCAACGAATGATGAAGCGGGAACTTCACCTGCCTGAGAAATGTTGTTAACGATGTAGTTACGGTCGATAACAAGTGCAAGTGCGTTTCTGATTTCTGCTTCTGCAGCTTCAGCTTTTTCACCCTTAAGATCAGAAGAAGCGGGAAGGATTGATTCGTTTATGTTCCAGGATACATAGTATGTACCGATCTGACCTGCAACTACGAACTCTTCAGGATATTCTGTCTTGAGAGTAGCGATGTCGTTTGTGGGAACGTCGTCGATAAGAAGCCAGTCGCCGTTCTTGTAGTTGGTGAGCATATTGTTAGCATCGTCTGAAAGATAGAACTTGATTTCAGGCATTGTAACCTTTTCAGCATCGAAGTACTTATCATTTTTTGTGAGAGTGATAACACTGTTGTGCTCCCAGCCTGTGATTGTGTAAGCACCGTTACATACGTATGTAGCGGGATCGGTTGCCCAGTCTTCGGAGGCAACTACGTCTTCACGTACGGGATAGTATGTGGGGAATGCGAGAAGTTCATTCCAGTATGCAACTGCATTGTTGATAGTAACAACGAGAGTTCTGTCATCTGTTGCTTCTACAGCAAGCTTTGCGTCGGGGTTAACAAATTCTTCAACAGGGTTGCCTTCTTCGTCAACTTCGCCTGTTTCCTTTGTTTCCCACATTTCAGCATAACCCTTAACTACGTCTAACATATAGTTGTAGTCAGCAGCGAGTGCGGGAGATGCTGCACGGTTCCATGCGAATACGAAGTCAGAAGCCTTGAGGGGCTGACCGTCAGACCATGTGAGACCTTCTTTAAGTGTGTAAGTGTAGGTAACTGTACCGTCTTCGTTTTCTACACCTTCTACGAGCTCTTCAGCAGCGTCAGCTACGATAACAAGCTTACCTGCATCGTCCTGAGCCCACTTTGCAAGACCTGAGAAAAGGTGTGCAACAAGTGTAGCACCGTCAACAGATGAGTTAAGAGCAGGGTCGATTGTATCGGGCTCTGAAGCAAGACAAACAGCAAGTGACTGAGTCTTTTCGTCATCTGTGTTACCACCACATGCGGCTAATGTAAATAACATTACGACAGCCATGAGTAAAGCGAGAATTTTTTTCATTTTCTTTTCTTCCTTTCTGAAAATAATGTTTTTCTATTCTAAATGCTTTCTCCTGCATTTAAAACCTTATGTATGGCTACGGTTAAACCGTAACCGTTTTTATCAGCCGATTTCGTCGATTCTGTGACAGGCGACGAAATGACCTGATGAAACCTCTCTGAATTCAGGCATTGAGAGAGCGCATTTTTCAGTAGCATACTGACAGCGTGTTCTAAAGGGACAGCCTGAGGGAGCATTGAGAGGACTGGGTATGTCACCGCTTAAAACGATTCTCTTGTTCGCTCTGGCGATTTTCGGGTCGGGAACGGGAACTGCAGAGAGAAGAGATTTCGAATAAGGATGAAGCGGATGGTCGTAAATTTCAGCCGCATCAGCTAATTCAACCATTCTGCCGAGATACATTACGGCGATTCTGTCACTGATGTGACGGACTACGAGAAGGTCGTGAGCGATGAAAAGATAGGTAAGACCTAACTGCTGCTGAAGCTCACCGAACATATTGATAACCTGTGCCTGAATTGAAACGTCCAGAGCGGAAACAGGCTCGTCACACACGATGAATTCGGGGTTTACGGCGAGAGCACGGGCAATACCGATTCTCTGTCTCTGACCGCCTGAAAACTCGTGAGCATATCTGGATGCGTGTTCACTGTTAAGACCTACGTGACCCATAAGCTCGAGGATTCTCTCCTCACGTTCCTTTTTATTAGCGCAGAGCTTGTGTACATCCAGAGGCTCACCGATAATATCGGAAACGGTCATACGGGGATTAAGAGAAGAATAAGGGTCCTGGAAAACCATAGTCGCCTTTTTTCTGAACTCATTGAGGTCGGATTTACTTTTGATAACCTTGCCGTCAAATTTGATTTCACCGGCTGTAGGCTTATAGAGATTAAGGATGGTTCTGCCGACAGTAGTTTTACCGCAGCCTGACTCACCTACAAGACCGAGGGTTTCACCTTTTTTGATAGCGAAGGAAACATCGTCTACTGCTTTAAGAGGCTTGGACTTGAACATTCCCACATTGATGTTGAAATATTTTTTCAGTCCCGTTACCTCTAAAAGGTTCTGATTGTTGTTTTCACTCATTGGGCGTCACCGCCTTTACTATTATTATCCACAAAAAGCGTTCCGTTGTCAAGAGCATTTTTTATACACATCCAACAAGCGGCCGCGTGGTCGTCATTTACGAGAATTCTTTCAGGCTTTGTATCGATACAGATTTTCATAGCCGCATCGCATCTGGGTGCGAAAGCACAGCCCTTAGGCATATTCAGAAGGTCGATGGGAGTACCCGTAATAGGCTTAAGCTTCTGACCTGCTGTATTGGCAGAGGGAAGAGAGCGGATAAGACCTTTCGTGTATTCATGCTGAGGATTATAGAAAATCTCGTCGGCTGTGCCCTGCTCGCAGATGGAGCCGGCATACATAACAACTACCTCGTCGCACATCTGTGCCACTACGCCAAGGTCGTGAGTAATCATAATGATAGCCATACCGAGCTCTTCCTGTAAGTCCTTCATAAGCTCGAGAATCTGTGCCTGAATAGTAACGTCGAGAGCTGTGGTGGGCTCGTCGGCGATGAGAATGTCGGGCTCACAGGCCAGAGCCATAGCAATCATAACTCTCTGTCTCATACCGCCTGAAAGCTCGTGGGGATACTGCTTCATTCTCTTTTCCGGCTCATTTACGTTAACGAGACGGAGCATTTCTACGGCACGGTCATAGGCCTGCTTCTTATCTCTGTCTGTATGAAGAAGAATAGCCTCCTTAAGCTGTGAGCCGATGGTATATGTGGGGTTAAGAGAGGTCATAGGGTCCTGGAAAATAATGGAAACCTTGTTACCTCTGACATCCTTCATTACTTTTTCGCCTGCATTTACAAGCTCCTGACCGTCAAGTTTAATAGAACCGCCGACAATCTTACCTGTACCTGCTAAAATCTGCATAATGGAGTAGGCTGTAACGGATTTGCCTGAGCCGGACTCACCTACTATACCTAAAACCTTACCTCTTTCCAGATTGAAGCTAACGCCGTTGACAGCCTTGACTTCACCTGCGTCCGTAAAAAAGGAGGTCTGTAAATCTTTTACTTCTAATAAAGCCATTATAAATCTCCTTTCTTAGCTGTTGAGTTTGGGGTCAAATGCGTCACGAAGACCGTCACCGAAGAGGTTAAGTGAAAGAACTACCAGTGAAATAACGATAGCGGGGAATACGAGACGGAAGGGATAGGAGTTAATACCGTTAAGTGCTTCAGCGGCCAAAGAGCCAAGTGAAGGCATGGGAGCATTAACGCCGAGTCCGAGGAAGGAAAGATAGCTTTCAGTGAAAATAGCATTAGGAATCTGAAGCGCTGTGGAAATGATGATAACGCTGATACAGTTCGGAATAAGGTGCTTTCTGATAATCCAGCTGCCCTTTGCTCCCGTAGCCTGTGAAGCTAAAACATATTCCTGTTCGCGAAGTGAAAGAATCTGACCTCTGATAAGTCTCGCCATTGATACCCAATAGAGAACGGCGAAAACGATAAAGAGACTTATCATATTTGCACCAAGCTTTGCGAATACCGTACCCTCAATGGCAACATCAAGAACAGTACCAAGAACAGATGAAAGAAGAATAACCATAAGGGTATCGGGAAGAGAATAAATGATATCGATGATTCTCATTATTATAAGGTCAATCTTGCCGCCGAAATAACCGGCTACAGAACCGATGGTCAGACCGATAACGAGAACAATAAGACTGGCAAAGAAGCCGACAGCAAGAGAAATTCGTGTGCCGTAAACTACACGGATGAAATAGTCTCTGCCCTGGGAGTCAGTACCGAAAATATGAGGAAATACCTTCTCCCCCGCATCGATTTTAGCCTGCTCGGTAGCGCCGTACTCGAAGGGAGCGAGGTTATTATAGGATGAGTCAACGGCTTTACCGGGCTCAATACCGAGCTGCTGTTCGTAGGAATAGGGCCAGAACATAGGAAGGAAGATGGATGTGAAAGTAATTAAAAGTACAACAATAAGAGAAACAGTTGCAACTTTATTTTTAAGGAATCTTTGGGCACCGTCCTTAAAGAAAGTGGAAGACGGCCTCATAGTAACAATGTATTCTTTTTCCTCGGCAGTAGCGGGAATAAGCTTTTCAACGTCAACGTGGAGGCTTAAAGGTTTTTTATTCATTTTTCTTTTACCTCCTTATTCAAGATTGATTCTGGGGTCAACAACCTTATAGAGAATATCGGTTACAAGGTTCATTATAACGATAAGCGCTGCAAGAACAATGGTCGTACCCATAATGAGTGTGTAGTCACGGTTTGTGATGGAGTTTACGAAGCTTCTGCCGATGCCGGGAACAGCAAAAATCTGCTCAACAACGAGAGAGCCTGTAACAATATAAGCAAGCATAGGACCGAAATAGGTCAGAACGGGAATGAGAGAGTTTTTCAGTGCGTGCTTGAAGATAATCTTGTTTCCCGAAACACCCTTTGCCTTAGCTGTACGGATATAGTCCTGACCGAGAACATCGAGCATGGATGAACGGGTAAGACGGGTGATGTAAGCCATAGGATAAAGAGAAAGAGTGATAACAGGTAAAATCATACCGCCCTCCGCATTACCGTTAGCAGGTAAGATGTGGAAGGTGATGGCGAAGAGAATCAGCAGAAGCGAACCCATAATAAATGAGGGCATAGAAACGAAGGCTGTGGTAACAACCATAATGATTTTATCAATAATCTTATTTCTTCTGAGCGCAGCTACTGCACCGAGAACCACACCTGAGATAAGTGCTATTATTGCGGCTGCAACACCTAATTTGGATGATGTTTTCATACCGTCGGTGATAATGTCAATAACATCACGTCCGCGCTGTTTAAGTGAAGGACCGAAGTCGAATTTGGTAACAATATCCTTAAGATATGTGAAATATTGCTCCATAAGAGGCTTGTCGAGACCGTACTTTGCCTCAAGTGCTGCCTTAGCAGCAGGAGTGATAGCTTTTTCACTGGCGAAGGGACCGCCGGGAACAGCTCTCATAACAAAGAATGTGACCGTAATTACAATCCATACTGTAAGAACTGCCAGAGCCACTCTTTTTAAAACATAGAGTAATGTTTTTGTGTTCACAGTAATAACCCACCTTATTTTTTTATTCCAGATTTGTGTTTTTTGTAAGAAATTCCATACACCGATTTCTTTGCTTCATCTGCTTATATTCGTTTTATTGTACTATAAATCCCGTAAAAATTCAATACCTAAAGCAAAATTTTCGTCAAATTAACTAATTATTAACTGATATCATTTTACAAAAGTTTAGCCGTTAATGATTTTATCGCTTTCAATTACATAGTGAAGAAGGATTCTGACGGCTGTGAAAAAGCCTTCGATGTCTATTCTTTCATCACGCTGATGAGGTCCGCCGTGACCGTCAGGCATCTGCAGAACCTTATCCTTTCTGTCGGGAAGAATTACGCTTGTACCGAGAGAAAAGGCGTTTTTCAGCTTACGGGCATAGGTGCCGCCTGACATAAGAACGGATTTATGATATTCTCCCGTAATTTCGGCAAAGATGTTCTCGAGCACACCGGGAATTTTACTGTCTTTATCGATAGAAAATCCGGGACTGTTATCCTTATAAACCACTTCGAAGCCGAGCTTTTCGAGGGCTTCGGCAGAATTTTTTTCTAAAACAGAGCCATCCTGGGTATCTCCGTAGCGGATATCAAAGGAAAGCATAAGCTTTTCATCCTCGATTTTAACCATACCGTTTGTACAGGTTGTTTTGCCGAAATTAGGATCCTCGTGAAGGATGTTAAGACCTTTTCCGTAGTAGCAGGAAAGAGCCTCCACAGCATTTTTAAGAATTGCACGGTCATTCTCGCAGAGGTTTTCGCATTCGCAAAGAAGCGTGAAAAGAGTGAATGCCGCATTCTCCGAGCCTTCAGGAATACTTGCGTGCTTCGAGATACCCTTGGCGAGGAGCTTTATCACACCGTTTTCTTGAGCAAGAGTAATTTTCTCATTTCCGACAAGTTTCTCTGCTATTTCTTTATAGAGGCTTTCGCTGTATTCGATTTCAGCTTCTATTTTATCGAGAACGATATTAAACGCTTCACCTGCTGTGATTTTCTTAATCTGCTCAAGTGATTTTACACTTTTGGCCCATAAGTGGCAGATACCCTTTTCACCTGTGCTGCAAGGAAAATCCGCATCGGGAACAAAAGAGATGTCAGGAATTTTGTGCTCATCGAGATAAGCGAGCATATCCTTCATACCGCATTCCTCGTCAGAACCGATAAAAGCCTCCATACGGCTGCCGAGCTTAATTCCGCTGTCCTTTAAAAACTTTATGAGGCAAAGTGAAGCGATAATACCTGATTTATTATCCTCCACGCCCCTGCCGATAAGACTGCCTTCCTTTATGACAGGAGCAAAGGGTTCTGTGAAAAGCCAGCCGTCACCGACGGGTACCACGTCACTGTGGCTGAAAAGACCGATGGTTTTCTCACCTTCACCGTAAGAAGCAAGAGCATAACCGCCCTCGTCGTATACCTTGCTTTCGATACCTTCATCCGAAAAAAGCAATGCGGCATAATTAAGGGCTTCGGCACACTCTTTACCGAAGGGAGCCTTCTCTGCCTTTTCCGAGGTAATAGAAGGAATCTTCGCCAGTTCGATCCACTTTTCCACTATTTCATCCTTATTATTTTCAAGCCACTGTGTAAACAGAGCATCAATATTTTTATCAATCATTCTGAAACAGCCTTTCTGTATTAATCTTTTATTAATTTAACTCATTAAAGTTACAAATTATAAAAAATACTCTAAGGTTAATTAGAGTATTTTCTGTTTATGAACACTGCGATTATAGCATATTTAAAGGAATATTGCAAGTGTAAATTAACGGCTCTGCTTCCGTTTTTTGTCAATGACTTTCACTTTTATGACAAAATAGCATACAAGCTGAACAGAGAGAGTAAGTATCCAGCTGATGGGATAGGAGTAATAAATAGATTCAATGGTATGGTATGCCTCCTGTGAAAAGATGCAGAAAATCCAGAACACACGGAAAATACAGATGCCGAAAACGGAAACTATCATCGGCACCACCGAATATCCGAGACCTCTTATGGCGCCAACCACCACATCCATCATACCTGCAAGGAAATAAGATGTGGCGATAATGGTAAGCCTGGTCACACCCGAAGTAACAACATCGGTACTGTTTGTGTAAAGGTCAATGAGCTCATAAGAGAATACGTTATAAATAACTGCAAAAATAAGACCTGTGGCAAAGACGTAAATAAGAGAGGTGGAGAGAACCTTGCCCAGTCTGTCGTATCTGCCCGCACCCTTATTCTGACTCATAAATGCGACGGCACCCTGATGGAAAGCATTCATAGCCGTAAAGGCGAAGCCCTCCACATTGGCCGAGGCGGAATTGCCTGCGATTACGATTTTACCGAAGGAGTTCACAGAGGACTGAATTAGTAAATTGGAAATGGAGAAGAGCATACCCTGAAGACCTGCAGGAAGTCCTATCTGCACTATTCTTATGAGTTTATGCCTATCTATCCGAAGCTCCTTAAGTGAAAGCTTTATGGCGCTTTTTTCTTTCATAAGGGTAATTACCACCAGAACTGCGGAAACTACCTGCGAAATCACCGTGGCAAGGCCGACACCGAAAACGCCCCAGTGAAAAACGATTACAAAGATAAGATTAAGCACCACATTCACTATACCCGAAGCCGTAAGAAAATAAAGCGAGCGCTGTGTATCGCCTACGGCACGGAGCACGGCACTGCCGAAATTATAAACCATAACCGCTATCATACCCGCAAAATACGTACGAAGATAAATAATCGAAAGTCCGATTACATCGTCGGGCACCTTCATAAGATGAAGAATCTGAGGAGCAAAAACGATGCCGACAACCGTCAGAAAAATACCGCTGACTACACTTAAAGCCATAGCCGTATGTACTGTTGTTTTTACCTCGTCTGCCTTACCTGCACCGAAGTAATTGGCAGTGAGCACATTTACACCCACAGAAAGACCGATGAAAAGATTGGTCATAAGATTAATAAGTGTAGTCGTGGCACCTACGGCGGCGAGAGACTCATCACCCGCGAAATTACCAACTACGATAATATCAGCCGCATTGAATAAAAGCTGTAAAATGCCCGACAGCATCAAAGGCACGGCAAATCTCAGCATCTTTTTAAAGATTGAGCCCGTGCACATATCCATTGAATATTTACCCTGTAAGGTCTTTCCCATTTCATTACCCTCTTTCCGAATAACATTTTATCACTATTAAGGGATTAAGTAAAGTTTTTTCTTGACATATTTTAATAAGAAAACTATAATTATTTTATTAAACTTGGGAGGTAACTCAAATGAGAATAGGTTTTATCGGTTTAGGAATTATGGGTGAATCAATGTGCGAAAACATCGTAAAAAAGCACAATGACACCGTTTACTGTAACGACCACAAGCAAAGTCAGATAGATAAATTAGCATCCTTCGGTGCTGTAGGCTGTGCCACCAATACCGAGGTAGCAGAAAAGGCGGATATCATCAT
>JAZNMU010000119.1:0-12285 GCA_045579865.1 Acutalibacteraceae bacterium | reverse complement strand
AAAGGCTACAATGTGACCTACTACGGCTACCATTTCAGCGACCTTTTCAGAGGCACCTATATCGGAAATCTTCTCTACACCATAGATAACAACGAGATTATAGAGCATAATCTTGACACAGGTGATAAGGAAAGAAGCTGTACTATAGTTTCTGAGGAAGATATGAAAGTCGAGTCAACAGGCGTTTATTCAGAAACCACAGGCAGTAATATTATCGATGTGGTAACGGCTACCACCACTCCTGCAAAATAAATTTCATAAGTAAGGGTACGGTTAGGGCTGTACCCTTTTTTCTTAATAAAAATTAAATTGACAACAAATAACAAGGCTGATATAATTCTCATATAAAAAATTCAAGGAGTTAAGCTATGAAGCCTGTTATTATCGACAAAGAAAAATGTATCGGCTGCGGAAAATGTGTCGCAGACTGTGTTTCCGAAAAGCTGAAAATTATCGACGGCAAGGCAGAATTTATGTATGAGAGCTGTATTCAGTGCGGACACTGCTACGCCATCTGCCCTGTGAATGCCGTTACTATGGCAAACTATAAGGATTACGAAGGAGAAAAAGCCTTCGATGTTACGAAGATAGACAGCGACGATTTACTCTCTGCTATGAAAAGCAGAAGAACTATCCGTAAATTCAAGGACGATGAAATCCCCATAGAAGATATAGAAAAAATCATCGAGGCAGGCAGATACTGTCCCACAGGCACAAATGCACAGGATTTTCATTTCACGGTGCTCAGAAACTTTCTTCCCGGAATAGAAAACGAATGTGTAAAATTTTTCCGAGGTGCTATGAAGGTAGCCTCCCCCATCAAAAAATACATCGGTAATGTAACTATAGATGATGACTTCTTTTTCAAAGGAGCCACTACCGTAATAGTAATAAGCGGTAAGGGCAGTACAAGTGCCTGTCTCGCCTCGTCATATATGGAGCTTTTAGCGGCTACTATGGGTATAGGCGTCCTTTACAGCGGATTTTTTGTAGCAGCAGCAAAGCTTAACCCGAAAATAAAGAAAATGCTTGATCTTCCCAAGGGATACTCCCCTGTCACCTGTCTCGTTTTCGGATATCCCGATGTGGAATACAAAAGAATACCGCCGAGAAATAAGGCAGAAATAAGATTTGATTAAAACTATAAAGGCAATCGAAAAATTCGGTTGCTTTTTTCTTTTTAACTATTGACAAATTCATTCTAATGCGTTAGAATATAATCGTTCTAACAGATTAGAATAAGGAGTGATAATAATGAATGTACCAAAGATTTTCGAAAGTGAATACCGTTTCTGCCTGATTTTATGGGAAAACGAACCCATTTCAAGCAGAGAGCTTTCCGAGCTGTGTAAAGAAAAATTAGGCTGGTCGAAAACTACCACCTACACGGTTATCAAACGCCTTTCCGACAGAGGAGTGGTAAAAAACGAGAATGCCGTGGTCACCTCTCTCATTTCAAAGGAGCAGGCACAGAAGGCCGAGGTAGACGAAATGCTCGAGAGCAGATTTGAAGGCTCTTTACCCGCATTCATCGCCGCCTTCTCTAAAAAGAAAAAGCTGACAGATAAGGAAATCGAACAGATAATAAACATCATCGAAGAATAAGGAGGTGCTTTTATGGAAAACATTTTTCTCACATTTTTTAACCTCAGCATTAATGCTGGCTGGCTGGTTTTAGCAGTAATCTTACTGCGTCAGCTACTGAAAAAAGCACCGAAATGGGTACACTGTGTTCTGTGGTCAATAGTGGGAATAAGGCTTGTGCTACCCTTCTCTTTAGAGAGTGTTTTCAGCCTTCTGCCCTCACGTCAGTTCATAGCACCCTCCACCCTTTATGAAATGTCCCCTACCGTTGACAGCGGATTTGACACGGTCAATGAAATTATAAATCCTGTCTTTTCAGAAGCTCTTGCCTCATCACCTGAAAACAGTGTTAACCCGTTACAGGTTATAACCATAATAGCATCTTATCTGTGGATAATCGGAATAATCGTAATGTGTCTGTACACTCTTTTCACTTATATAAGTCTGAAAAGGAAGGTCGGCACTGCTACGATACTTACGGATAATGTTTATCAGAGCGAAAATGTCCCCTCACCTTTCATTTTAGGCGTGATTAAACCGAAAATCTATCTTCCCTATGCCACAGACGAAAAGGATGCGGAATATGTAATCGCACACGAAAAGGCACATCTTAAAAGAAAAGACCATCTTATCAAGCCTTTAGCATTTTTACTGCTGTCCCTTTACTGGTTTAACCCTCTTCTCTGGCTCGCATATATCCTTCTTTGCAGAGACATTGAGCTCGCCTGCGATGAAAAGGTAGTAAAGGAATACGCTAAAGAGGAATGCAAGGAATATTCCTATGCCCTTTTAAACTGCAGTATAAACAGAAAAAGAATAGCCGCCTGTCCCTTAGCCTTCGGTGAAGTAGGAGTTAAGGACAGAGTTAAAAATGTACTGAGCTATAAAAAGCCTGCTTTCTGGGTTATTCTTGTGGGTGTTATAACCTGCATCATTACGGCGGCTTGCTTCCTTACTGTGCCGAAGGGTGTTACTTTAGAAGCAGGATATCTTTATGAGCCTCTGTTATCTCCTAAAGTAAGCAGACTTGAAATCGGTACTCCCGAAAACGCATATATTTTCACGGACAAAAAGCAGATAGATGTTATGAGTGAGCTTATTGACAGCATAAAAGTCAATAAAAGACTTACCGAAGAATACGACTATGAAAGCACTGACTTTTTCCCTGAGCCTTCCTATGTTATAAAAGGAATAAAAGGCGATGTTCAGGTTTTCGAGCTGTGTATAAGCCGTGATTTCAAGCATATATGGAAGAGTGAAGAGGGTCAGTGTCAGTATCTTTTCACCTCCCGTGATGCAGACAAGGTAAGAAATATACTGACTACAGAGCTTAACATGGCCTTCATAAGACAGCAGACAGATGAGCTTGTTTCCGAGCTTCTGGTGGATTATTTCGGCTATCCTCAGGTTCGCGATTCTGTTTTCACTACAGAAAGTCATTATGTAATCAAGGAAAATGTCAGCTATTCTTCAGATAACAAGTCAATGCCTGAGAGTATAAAGCTGTATATGATTTATAACTGCTCCGCTTTCAGAAACATCGATAATACCGCAGAAAATATATGGTGCTCTCAGGGTGTATGCGAATTTGAGTTTGATATAAAAGACAGCAGAGTAATTTATAAAGATATGACAGAACACGTAAGCGGTGCAGGTGCTCATTTAGCCGATTTCGGCAGTACGGAAGAAATTGATAAACAGCTTGAAAAAGAAGTTTTAGAAAAAGCGGAAAGACAATTCGGTATCGGTATAACTGTAAACGAAGAAACAACTACATCTCTCCCTCACGGAGATTTACAATCAGGTGCTCCTGACGTTTATGCTCAGAGCAGTGTGGATTTCACTTATGACATCGTTCCTGTTTATCCCTTCCCGAAGAAATACCCTTACTCAAACGAATTTGAAAAGCTTGTAAGAGATAAATCTCTTAACAGCTCTCATCTTATCAGAAACGAAAACAAGCAGGTTTATGACGGTCAGTACTGCCTGATTTACAGGGAAACAGACGCTGAAAATCTTATCACCAATTACGCCTCATACATAGACGTAAACGAAAAAGGCGAAGGCCTCACAAGTCTCTCTGAGGTGCGTGAGAAATACGAAAAAATAAAAGACGAAAAGGATATGTATGTAGTATATATTCCCGATCAGACTGGAGATAAGAGGTACAATGTTACAGATTTCATTTATGACGACGGATGTATGACAGCGAGTCTGTTTTCCTTCCCGTCAGACACTGTTGACGAATACAGGTCGATCTACTGGGGTTATTTCGCAGTAATATATGTACCTAAAAATGTAGCCTTATATAAGGATTTTACCGCTGTTTTAGTAGAGAATCCTACGATTATCGTCGGCAATACTGAAATCAATCTCTCAGATATTGACAGTATGAACATAGGTGCCGAAATGCCGAAAATTCATTACTGTGAAGACGGAATGCTTATTATGTCAGGCACCTTCGGTCTGATAGTCTATGATACGGACGAAAGAAAAATCACAGACAGACTTGACTACAGGGTACTCAATAAACTTGGTATTAACTTTATCGACTGTGATGTTTCGTTTAACGGAGCAAGAGTTTATATAGGTAATGCGGATGTGAATTTTGATAAAAAAGGTGCTTTCACTCCCCTTTTCACTTACCACACTAACTCTAAAGCCCTTTACGCCTGCGGTGATGAATATAAAGATGATATTATCTACGACAAGATAGCAAACTGGAACTATAGCGGAAATGCAGATATTCCTCAGGAAGGTTATATTTACAGCACAGAACGAAGGCAGGATGAAAAGGGCGGATGTTACCTACGTGCTAAAGCCGACTGGAGTATGAAAAGCCTACAGGCTGTTATTTATGACCACAACGGCACAACGGAAATAATTGATATTTTCGGATAAAACAGACCTCTCTTTTCAGATAGGCAATATATCAAATATAAAAAAGAGGCGGGATGAGGTCATCCCGCCCTACCTTTTATTTAACAAGGTCATATAATTTTTGTGTAAATTTATATCTTTCCATAAGCTCCTCTACGCCTGAAAGGTCAGGTGTGAGGGGCTTTTTCAGCTTACAGCGAAGCATCAGATTTTTCGGCGAATGTGCGAAGTCTACGAACTCGATAATATCCGTCTCATAGCCGCAGAGACGGAGAATTTCTGCTCTTATGCTGTCGGTAAGAAGTGCAGAAAACCGTTCCTTGATAAGTCCGTGAGAAAGTAGAATATCATAGTCTCCGCCTTTCTTTATCGATAAGCAGATTTCGTGCTGACAGCAGGGAACGGAAAAGATGTGCTTTACCTTATGGCTGATAGCGTGGTAAAGAGCGAAGTCAGTGGCGATATCACAGGCGTGAAGAGTTATAACCATATCCACCTCGCCCTCAAAAAGCTCACCCTTTGTAACATCGTTTACATAGAATTTCAAGCCCTCATAGCCGTAGCTTTCTGCGATTTTATTGCAGTTTTCAACTACATCCTCTTTAAGGTCGTAGCCTAAAACAGTAGCTTTTACCTTTTTAATGTGAGTGAAGTAATAATAGACGATGAAGGTAAGATAAGATTTACCGCAGCCGAAGTCTAAAATGGTGATTTCATCCTTATTCATTTTATTGAAGCTGTCGTCAATAATTTCGATAAAACGGTTAATCTGCTTATACTTGTCATATTTACTGTTGACCACCTTGAAATCCTTCGTAAATACTCCGAGATCAACTAATGCAGGTATATTTTCACCCTGTTTAAGAATGTAGGATTTTTCTTTATTGTGGCTTTTCGGCTCAACCTTTTTTACGGTATTTGAAGTTTCCTTCCTTTTAATCTTGTCAGGGAAAACCGTGTAGTGAATATTCACACCCTCTGCGGTGAGAGAAATCTGTCGGAAATTCTTTTCACCTACATCAGTAAGCCACAGAAGGAAATCATCCTTGGAAAGATTTTCGTGAAAAACTTTATTGTCCTTGAATTTTTCGAGCTGCCACACTGTACCCTTTTTACCTTTAAAGGGACGTACGGTGATTTTCGAAAAATCAAAGTCCTTAACCTTTTTTTCGCTCAGAGCTATTTTCTTTATTTTTTCTTCCAAAAAGATAATATCATCTGTAATAATACTCATTTTCACACCTCTGATTTTTTCTGTCAGTATCATAACACAAATTAAATAAAAAGTATAGCCGTAAATTTAATTTTTTAGTTGACTACACCTTTTAAATAATATATAATTTACCTATTAAAGAGAAAGGTGCCGTTCCTGAAAACGGCAAAAGGTGAACTTATGAAAAAAAAGATTACCCTCGACACCTCTAAAAAGGTGTTCCCCATTATCCTTATGATTCTGGGTATAGGCGTAGCTGCAGCTCTTCTCATTACGAGACTTAACCTCGTTAATCTCGTTTGTCTTCTTTACTGCTGCATTATGTCCGCTGTTATTTTACTTTCACTCATTATCAAGAAAAAGGTTTATGCTCCCATGGTTTTCGGCTATGCCGCTTCCGCTGTGGGTATGATTATCTTCCACACTGTATGGGGTGCAGATGCAGGCTTCGGCGCTTTCCTTGCCGACAAGCAGGCTGGCTGGTCAAGTGCCGCAAATGCTCTTTTCTCAGGCGAAGGCTCTTTCCTGACAAGACTCGGCGGTAACATCCTTTTCGCTCTTCCCGCCGCAGTGTGCTTATGGGGTCTTTTCTTCCTTGCCAAGAAAAAATGCGAAAAAACTGCTCTTAAAAAGGTTTCATCATTTGGTCTTAGCATCCTTCTTATGGTATCATCTGTTTTCTCAGTGCTTTTCGGTAATGTGAGAACTAAACCCGTAACAGAAAGACTCTGGGACGGTCACGACGATTACCTTAAAAATGTAGATCAGACAAAGAGCGACAACCCCAATGTTCTTTTCATTCTTATGGACGATATGGGCTACGGCGACACCTCACTTAACGGTGCTATCTACGACACACCCAATATGGACTCCATCGGTGAAAACGGCCTTAATTTCACAAACTTCTATTCAGGCTATTCTGTTTGCTCACCTGCCCGTTTTGCTACTCTTACAGGACGTTATCCCTACAGAGGCTATGCAGATAACGTTATTTATCCCACTGTACAGACCACAGGCAACTTCGCACAGACCAGAATTTATAACTCCTTCGAAATGGGCAACAACGTAGACGGTATGCTCGGCGACGAAATCACCATCGCTGAAGTATTCCAGAGTGCCGGCTATGCTACAGGTGCTTTCGGTAAATGGCATTTAGGTGACTACGGCGAATATCTTCCCACAAATCAGGGCTTCGATTACTTCTACGGCAGCCACCACGTAAACGATATGTATGCCTTCTATCATGTAAGTGAAGAAAACGGCGAATACGAAATCGTTCACAGCAACGCTGAGCTTCGTGACGAAAATGGTAAAAAGGATCAGAGTCCTCTCACTGAATGGATTCACGGCGAAATCACCGATTGGATTACAGACACTGTAAAGAATACAGACAAGCCCTTCTTTGCTTACTATGCTACTCCCTGGCCTCACGGTCCCGTATTTGCCGGTGACGACTTCGACGGTGCAAGCGGTATGGGTACTTATGTAGACTGTCTGACAGAATTCGATACATATCTCGGTAAGCTCTTCACCACTCTCGAAGAACTCGGCGAGCTCGAAGATACCATCATCATCTTCACAAGTGATAACGGTCCTGCACTCGAAGGCTCTGTAGGTGATCTTCGAGGCGGTAAGTATCTGGCCTACGAAGGCGGTCAGAAGGTTCCTTTTATGATAAGATGGGACAACAACGGCGGTCTCTTCGAAAAGGGCGGTGTGAGAACAGAAAGCACTACCTCAACTGACTTCTTCCCCACTCTTATCGAGCTCTGCGGTATCACAGGAGCAGGCGGCACAGCCAATTATCTTCCATCAGACCGTGTTATCGACGGTGTTTCAATGTTACCCGTTATCAGAGACAATACTCCCGTTCACGGTGAAGAGCATCCCATTCTCCATATGAAGAGAGAGGATATCAAGGCTATCCAGTACACCGTAACTTCTGACAGCATAAAAGCAGCATATCCTGAGTATAACTACTCAATCCTCAATAATGATTATCTTACTTTCAAATACTTCGACAAGATTCAGAATGATAACTCCGCCTTCTGGGACAAGAACAGAAAGAACTGGCTCCACATTCTTTCTGACGACTATCAGGAAAACTACAACCGTACATCCGTTTATCCTGAGGTTTCCGCAAAAATGAGTGAAGTGCTCAAAGGAATCCAGAAAGGCTTCGCAGAAAACAGAAGAGGTATCATCGAATAATGCCTGCTTTATCCATTATGATAAAGCCCGCCTCAAGTCTTTGCAATTTAAGATGTAAATACTGTTTTTACTGTGACGTGGTGTCACAGAGAGAGGTGTCCTCCTTCGGTGTGATGAAAGAGGATACGGCAGAAAACCTCATAAAAAGCGCCCTGGAATTCGCAGACGGCTGTAGTGTCGCCTTCGCCTTTCAGGGCGGCGAACCTTTAATAGCAGGGCTTGACTATTTCAGATTTTTCACGGAAAAGGTAAAGGAGTACAACAGTAAAAGGTCAGAGATTTTTTACTCTATCCAGACCAACGGTACTCTCGTTACCGACGAGTGGGCACGATTTTTCCGTGAAAACAAGTTTTTAGTAGGTCTCAGCCTCGACGGAGACTTCGAAGGAAACAGATTCCGTGTAGATGAAAAGAGACAGAACTCCTACTATAAAATCATAAAGGCGGCTGATAAATTCAAAAAGCATCAGGTTGAGTTCAATATTCTCACGGTTCTTACAGGCTACTGTGCAGAAAACGCCGAAAGAATATATAAATACTTCCGCGCTAACGGCTTTAAGTACATTCAGTTCATCCCCTGTCTTCGCCCTATGGGTGACGATACGGAAAGTGAGCTTTATATGACAAATGACCAGTATGCTGACTTCCTTATCAGAATCTTTAATCTTTATGTTAAAGACTTCGTAAGAGGTAATTACATCAGCATCCGTCAGTTCGACAACTGGGTGAGGATGTACTTAGGTGAAAGAGCCGAGCAGTGCGGTCTTATGGGACACTGCACCCATCAGTTCGTAGCCGAGGGTAACGGAAACATTTACCCCTGTGACTTCTACTGCACCGACGATTGGCTTCTCGGCAACATCAACAGTGAAAGTCTCGAAGCTATGGCGAACAGTCAGAAGGCAAGAGAGTTCATAATGGAAAGTCTTCCTGTGAGGAAAGAGTGTAAGGAGTGCAGATTTTACCCCTTATGCCGTGCAGGAGGCTGTAAGAGAAACAAGGAAAGCGAAGACTACTGCGTGGCTTACAAACGCTTTTTCGGTGCGTGTATGCCGCTGTTCAGAATGTTCAGGAAGTGAAGTAATCCATATTTAAAAGGTACGGTGTAACCAAAGACGAGGTTACACCGTTTTTTTCGGTTTATTAAGATAAATTCTACGATTCATAGGTTGATAAATTCAGCGATTTTGTGATATTCTTTTGTAAAAGGTGGTGTTAATATGACCTCAAAAGAATGCGGTAATTTTATTGCTGAACTCCGTAAAGAAAACAAACTTACACAAAAGGAACTATCTGAAAAATTAAATGTTTCTGATAAGGCTGTTTCAAGGTGGGAAACAGGTAAGGGTTATCCTGATGTTACTTCTCTAGTGTCTTTAAGTGAATACTTTGGTGTTAGCGTAAATGAACTGTTGGCAGGCAAAAAATTAACTGTTGAGAATATTAAAGAAACAGCTGAAGAAAATCTTATTTCTGTTTTTGAACAAGTACAAAACAACAAAAAACAACAAAATCTTAAGGTTGCTGTATATACATCTGTCCTCATCGTTGTCTTACTTCCTGTGTTGATAATAATTGGTAAAGAGTTGTTTGTTTCAATGGCTACACAAATACATACTGAAAATATAATTTCTGCGGTTGTTTCAACCGTTGTCGGCATAGTATTATTGATTGTCGGATTTTTAATCAGAAAAGGCAATGTTTCTATACTGCATTCATACCACTATAAAAATGTTACTGATATAGATGCTTATGCAAAAGAGTTAGGCAGTGCCGTGATGTTTATGTGTATTCCTGCATTCATAAACGGTTTTATGACTTTGTTTGTACATGTAAAAATTGTGTCTGCAATTAGTGCAATATTATTTTTTACAGGTATGATTATCTGTGTTATACACATCTTTAAGGTGCAGACGAAACATAACGGGAGTTTATTTTAAGCCGGTGTTCAGGAAATAACAAACAGATAAAAAAATGCGGCGGGATGAAGTCATCCCGCCCTACGTTTTTATTTAAGCACCAGTGTAGCATTATAATCATCTATATCATAATTACCTGCTGTATTTTTAAGCACATCATAAAGGTCGAGTTTCTTTCCTGCCTTATCCTTAAGTTCAATCTTTTTAAGAATGAAACGGATTCTTCTAAGAAAAGCAATAAGTAAATCTCCCTTAGGTGTCCCCTCTTTGTAATACTGATTACCCTCAAAGATGTTTCTGACAAGCTCTGCGGCATAATCTAAAAGAGGCATTTTCTTTATACTCTTGTCACAGCTGATAAAGAGAAGACGTGCGAGTGTGCCGAGTTTAATCTTACAGATTGTCTTGCCTACAATACCGAGAAGCTTTTTAGTGATGCCCTTATCTTCAATATGGAACTTACCCATCATTCTCGGTGTGTCGTAAGCCATATCCGTAAGAACATTGACTATCATATTGTCGAACATATCAAAAAGATACTGCTTGCATTCCTTACCCTTGGTGTCGAAATCAAAGTCGGGGGTGGGTATGCTTTTTATGTCCACGGTCTTTTCATCCTTAAAGGTCACGAGGCGGATGAAGGCAGGGTCAGCGATTACGGCGCCTGTGCAGACATCGTAGAATTTATTACCCTTCTCGGTTATGTATTCGTTTATGCTCTGATTATGCATATGTCCCGTGAAAATGAGATGCACTCCCCTGTCGGCAAGGAAAGATGCAAAATCATAGTGCTTACGGATGGTAGCAGGCTTAATAACCGAGAATATAGGCTGACCGGGTAAAACAGGATAATGAAGCATAGCAAACATTGTCTGACCGTCTTCACGGGCTTTTTCTGCTTGCTCATCAATCCATTCAAGCTGGTCCTCATCAAAGTTATACTGTCCGTCCTCTTTGAAGTCGGCATTAAGTGCAAGGAGACGAACATTTTCGGAAATCTGTGCCACATAGGAAAGATGCTTTCTGTCACTTGCTATGGCGTTATGGAAGCCGAAATCGCCGTAAATGTCGAAAAGCTCGTCACGGTCGATTCCCTCAGGGTTATATCTTCCATTCTCACCGAAGGCAAAGGGATCACCGCAGTCGTGGTCAGCAGTAACAACATATATTTTCTTGCCGCTGTCACGAAGCTCACCTAAAAGTGCGGTAAACTCTTCGTGGCTCTTTTTTTCACCGTTAAAGACGAGGTCGCCTGCAATAAGAACAGTATCGGCTTCGTCGGCTTTTTTCAGAAAGTCGATAACGCTTTTATTTATGCTTTCGGTTTCTGCGAAGCATTTCTGCTCGTAGTGCATAAAATCGTCATACTCAGCACCGCTGCAGCCTAAACAGGAAGCAAAGTAATGAGGGTCAGTAATAAGATAAAATTTAGTTTCTTTCATATTTTCTTTTTCCTTTCGGATTTCTTACTCAATAAAATTATAAAATTTTTCCGTAAAGTAGACTTTTTTTATTTATAGATTGTTTTCAGGTCTTGTATTACAGGAACGGGGCTTACATTTAAAACCGTTTACGGTAAGGTTTTCCGTATCTCTTACATAAAGTCCGTAAACAGGCAGCTCCCAATAGGGCGACTCTTCATGAGAGTTAGTGTAAATACTGCAAATTCTGGTGATTTCAGGATATTCTTCCATCGCCTCATAGCCCACACCGCCTTCACGGATATATATTTCTTCATAGCTGTCACGGTAGGCTATATCAATATTTTCAAGTGTTACATTCTGCACGGAATAAAGCTTACCCTTATGAACTACACCTGTCACAGCAGAAGGAAGTGAAACATTTTTTGCCGTAATATTTCTTAAAACAATGTCCTTCATTTTGCCCGGTTCAATCTGACGGCGGTTACCGAGCCACACAAGAAAAGCCGAAGTAATACCGTCCATTCTGATGTTTTCGACAAGAATATTTTCGACCTCACCGCCACAATCGGACTGAATGGAAATGCCTGAATATCCGCCTGTGGTACCGTCGGAAAAGAATTCACAGTTTCTCACGGTAACATTTTTTACGTTGCGGTAAACGGTGGTGCCGATTTTAAAGCAGTTGGCAAGACTCATAGCCTTGCAATCTTCGATAAGAATATTTTCCACATCCTTATCACCGTCTGCCTTGATGCAAAGTGCATCGTCACCTGTGGCGATAAAGCAATGGCGAACTACCGCATTACTGCAGCAGCTCAAATCAAAGCCGTCACTGTTTGCAACATGATAGTTACTGTTGATTATTACATTTTCGATATGTATATTATCGCTCTCAAAAATATTACATGTCCAACAGGCAGTTTCGTAAAGCTCAATATTATGAATATCAACACCCGTACAGCGGCAAAGCTCAATAAGATTTACTCTTTCACTGTTTTCTTTTTCAAAACGGATTCTGCTTCTGAATTCCATAATGTATGTCTTGAGGTGAAAA
>JAZNMU010000118.1:0-17312 GCA_045579865.1 Acutalibacteraceae bacterium | reverse complement strand
AGAAAGGCAAAACGGTTATTAATCTGTATAACGTGGAGTAAAAAAATAAGCACAGAAGCTCGTAACGGAGCTTATCTGTGCTTTTAATATATGCTTTATTTTTCATCAGCGGACACGTCACGACATATCCCTACGGTAATTCACATAAACTCGGCGGACTATCACTTTTTCATTCCCGAAACCTCGCCCGCATCTTTGCACTTTGCACTCTGCATTTTGCATTTAAGAGATTTTCACACCGTGAAAATCTCTTATTTCTGTCCGTAATAAGCATTGGGTCCGTGCTTTCTCATATAATGCTTATCGAGGAGATACTGCTCGATGGGTCTCTTTTCACCGCTTATCATTTCGGCGTGGTATGCCATATTGGCTACGGTTTCCATAACCACTGCATTGTGTACAGCCTCTTTGGGTGTCTTGCCCCAGGCGAAGGGGCCGTGCTTATAAACTACTACACCGGGAACTGCCATAGGATCGATACCCTCAAAGGCTTCGATGATTACTGTGCCTGTTTCCCTTTCGTAGGCTCTTTCCACCTCTTCGGGAGTGAGCTGACGGGTGCAGGGGATAGGACCGTAGAAATAGTCTGCGTGGGTGGTACCGTAGGCAGGGATGCTTCTGCCTGCCTGTGCCCAGGAGGTGGCCCAGGTGGAGTGAGTGTGGATAACACCGCCGATTTTCGGGAAAGCCTTGTAAAGCTCGATGTGGGTCGGTGTGTCAGAGGAGGGGTTAAGTCTGCCCTCGACTACATTACCCTCAAGGTCTACAACCACCATATCCTCGGCGGTCATAACGTCATATTCCACACCGCTGGGTTTTATAACAATGAGTCCCTTTTCTCTGTCTATACCGCTGACATTACCCCAGGTAAAGGTAACCAGACCGTAGGCGGGGAGACTTAAATTAGCCTCAAGGACTTCCTTTTTAAGCTGTTCTAACATTATGTATCATCCTTTTTTGTTTTTTTATGTATTATATTATTCTGCATTCACTTTGTCAAGATAAAGGTGGTGACACTGTTTCCCTTAAGATAGGCAGTAAGACTCTTTTCACTGAGGGTGTGGCAGGTAACTTCTGACCAATGCTCACCTGTTTTTATATCACCCGAGGTGCGGATTGCTCTTGCCGAAGAGAAGGAGGGTAGACCTTCAAATGTGAACTCTGTTTCTGCATCTGTCTCTTTCGGATTTATGGCAACGATAACGAGTTTTTCATCGTCATAGGCACAGAGGGAATGCTTATCGGTGAGAATAATCTTCATACCCGGTCTTATGTAGCGTGAAAACTGACCGAAGGCGTAATACTTCTGGGTGAGAATGTATTCCTCTCTGTCCATTTCGGCCACGGCACAGCCCCAGTAGCCTTTGCTGAGGTCGAACATGGAATCCATATCCTTTCTGCCGAGGTAACCGTCACGGGAAATGTAGCTTGCCACTATCTGCCATATAACCCAGGCAGAGGGCTGAAGGACATACATATCCTCGATTATCTTTTCTGAAAGCCAGAGGGCAGGTGCCATTTCACCTGCGTTTTCACCGCTTTCCGAGGACCAGTCCGTTTCCGTCATCCACAGGTCGATACCTGTCTTACGGCAGAGATTACCGATTTTAGGAGTGGCTCTTTCATAGGTGTGTGTGCTGACTCGGTCGATTATGGCGAGTGCATCAGGAGTCAGGGCAGAGAAGGCCTTGGCGGCACGGTCGGCATTGGTTTCGTCACTTGCCGTCAGGTCTGTGGTGTCGAGAGAGTATCTTCTCATGGCTTTTTTCACGGCAACAAGAAGCTCACTCTGTCTTTTACCGGGAGAAACGTGACAGCCCTCCTGTTTGGGACTGTTTTTATACCAGTAGTTGGTGTAGGGCTCATTCATAGGGGCGAGGGAGCTTATTTTTATGCCCTTTTCTCTCTGAATGTAGTGGGTCACGTGGGCAAGATATTCGGCAAAGTCCTCCACAGAGTCTTTACGCAGATTATTACACAGAGGATTTGCGTGGCCTGAGGAGCAGCCGCTGACAGTCATAAACCAGGGCGGTGAATTGGAAAAAGCCTCCACATAAGCGTCACTTCCCGAGGCTTTGTAGCAGGCTTCGAGTACATCAAGCTGTCTTTTGTCGGCTTCGTAGTTCCATTTTAATTCGCCTGTTTCTGTGTTCTTTTCCAAAAAGCCGGGCATCATAGAGTCGGTACGCTCGATATGAGTATGGGTCGGGTCGTCGCCGCCGCCTATATTGTAGCGCATAATGTTAAGACCGAGACCTTTTTCCTTACTAAAGAAAAGGTCAGCGGCATCCTTTATGAGCTTTTCACTGCCGCCTACACGGTTTGCCCACCAGCAAAGACTGGTACCCCAGCCCTTGAATATTCCGTCACCGGTGGTTATCTGATTCTTTATTGATAGTGTTGTTTTAGTCATAAAGTTCTCCTTTTTCTTTTAATGCGGAATTCGGAATTTAGTCTGAGGGCCAAGGGCCGAGGGCCGAAGGCCGAGATCTTTTTTGAATTCCGAATTCCGCATTAAAAAAGGGACTGCACATAGCAGTCCCTTTTTATCAGCACATCATTTCGTGAAATTCAGTTTCCGTAAGGATTTCTACACCCTTATCGGCGAGTACCTTTGCGGCGGCATCGTTATCGGCTACGCGCAGGATAACATAAGCCTTTTCGCTTTTACGGGTGATGAAGGCATACATATACTCTACATCGATTTCATTATCAGCTAAAATCTGCATAGGCACAGAGAATGCACCGGGTACATCGTCGATACCTACGGCGATAACATTGGTGACGGAAACGGTAATGCCCTTTTCCTTGAGAGCGATAGCGGCTTCTTCAGGCTTATTTACGATGAGGCGGAGAATACCGAAGTCGGTGGTGTCGGCTATGGAAAGAGCACGGATATCCACATCAGCGGCGGCGATAGCCTTGGTGATTTCGGCGAGTCTGCCTCTTTTGTTTTCTACGAAAATGGAAAGCTGTTTAATAATCATAAGTTTTCTCCTTTTCTTATAATTTACATCTTAATTATATTATCAAAGCTTACGGTTGTCAATAACTCTCTTTGCTTTACCCTCGCTTCTGGGAAGAGAGCCGGGAGCCATAAGACGTACCTTGGCGTGGATGTTGAGAGTGGACTGTAAAGCGGCTTCGATTCTCTTCTCCTCGCTTTCGATACCCTTAACGGTGTCGGAGAACATATCGGGAGCCATTTCCACCTGAACCTCCATAAGGTCAAGGTTATTCTTTCTGTCAACGATGATAAGATAGTTGGGAGCCATATTGAGAGAAAGAAGCACGTGCTCAACCTGTGAGGGGAATACGTTTACGCCACGGATAATGAGCATATCATCACTTCTGCCGCGGGGCTTGGTCATTTTCACGGTGGTTCTGCCGCAGGCACATTTTTCTCTGGTGAGAGCGCAGATGTCACGGGTGCGGTATCTTACGAGGGGGAGAGCCTCTTTACCGATGCAGGTGAAGACCAGTTCGCCGTATTCACCGTCGGGAAGGGGTTCGAGAGTATCGGGATCGATAACCTCGGGGTAGAAGTAGTCCTCGCAGATGTGCATACCTGTCTGACATTCGCATTCGTAGGACACACCGGGACCTGCGATTTCGGAAAGACCGTAAATATCGTGAGCCTTGATAGCTAAAAGCTCTTCTATCTGCTTTCTCATTTCCTCTGTCCAGGGCTCTGCACCGAAAATACCTGCACGTACGGGAAGAGATTTCGGGTCGATGTCCATATCACGGATGGTTTCACCTATGAACATGGCGTAGGAGGGAGTACAGCAGATAATATCGGATTCGAAATCCTGAAGCATCTGAATCTGTCTGCTTGTGTTACCTGTGGAGGCAGGAAGGGCTGTGGCACCTAATTTTTCTGCACCGTAATGAAGGCCTAAGCCGCCGGTGAAAAGACCGTAGCCGTAGGAAACATGGATAGTATCATTGTTTGTACCGCCTGCGGCACTGATAGCTCTGGCTGCACCCTCGGACCATACATCGATGTCGTGCTGTGTATAGCCTACTACAGTGGGCTTACCTGTGGTGCCTGAGGAAGCGTGGATACGGACGAGATCACCCTTAGGAACTGCGAAAAGTCCGAAAGGATAATTGTCACGAAGGTCTGTTTTTACGGTAAAGGGAAGCTTCACTATATCGTCGATGGAGTGAATGTCTTCGGGCTTTAAGCCGATTTCGTCAAATTTTGCCTTATAGAAGGGTACATTTTCATAGGCGTTTTTTACCATTTTGATGAGTCTTGCTGACTGAAGTGCGTGAAGATAGTCTCTCGAAGCACATTCGATTTCAGGGTTGAAGATTGGCATTATTTGTCATCCTTTCGTTTATTTGTTTATATGCGACGTACAATGAATGCAAAGTGCAAAGTGCAAAATGCAAAATTGCAGTCGCGGATTTATAGCAGTATAATATTTAAGCTTTCTCCGCAGAGAAAAGTGTACGGTAAAAAGCAAAGACTAATTTATAATTAGTTCTTTAATTCGGCGGTGTAAGAGTAAATTTATAAATAGGCCTTACACGGATATAATCGGAGCGAAGCGACCCTTCACTTTGCATTTTGCACTTTGCATTTAATCAGGCGGGCTATCGCTTATTTATTATCGAAGCCTTACACGCCCATTTTGCATTCTGCATTTTGCACTCAAAAGGCGTCAGCCTTTATTTAAGCGTTAAATCCCAGCTCAAAGGCCTTAAGATTTGTTTCTACTGTCTTCGGGGGAACGGTTGACTTAATGATGTCGAGCCACATTTCCTTATCTGTACCGAGGAATCGGGCAGCGGCACCGAGGAGAACGATGTTTGCACACTTTGCAGTGCCTGCCTCGAGTGCCTTTTCCAGAGCGTCAACGGAAACGAGCTTCACACCCTTGTCGGCTATCTTGCCAAGGATGTTTTCGGGATATTCAGCCTTACCCATAATTACGGGCATAGGATCGATTTTCTGTGTGCTGGAAATGAGGACACCGTCCTTTTTAAGCCAGGGGAGCCAACGGGCGCTCTCCAACTGCTCGAAGGAGATGATAATGTCAGCTTCACCCTTTTCGATTACGGGAGAATATACCTTTTCACCGTAGCGGACATAGGTTACCACGCTGCCGCCTCTCTGGCTCATACCGTGTACCTCGCTTACCTTTACGTCGAAGCCCTGCTGAAGGAAGCATTTACCCATAAGCTTTGAGGCTAAAAGGGTACCCTGACCGCCGACACCGACAATAAGAATGTTTTTAACGTCCATCAGCTTATTCTCCTTTCTCTATGGCGCCGAATTTACAGGCTGAAGCACATACTCCGCAGCCGACGCACTGTGTATTATCGATTAGTGCCAAAGGCTTGCCGTTTTCTCTCTTTGTAAAGGAAAGAGCGGGACATCCTACGTTGAGACAGGCCTTACAGCCGATGCACTTGTCAGAGTTAATCTTAACGGGAGCAGAGTGCTTGACTGTTTTGAGAAGAGCACAGGGTCTTCTGGAAATAATGAGAGAGGGAGCCTTCTTTGCGAGTTCTTCCTTAACTATTGCCTTGGTGCCTTCAATGTCGAAGGGGTCAACAACTCTTACGTTTTCGAAGCCTACAGCCTTTGCAAGTGCTTCAAGGTTAACGCAAACTGTCGGGTCACCCTTGATGGTAAGACCGTTGGCGGGGTTATTCTGATGTCCTGTCATACCTGTGATGGAGTTGTCGAGGACGATTACTGTAGAGAAGCCTTTATTATATGCGATGTCGATGATACCTGTGATACCTGAATGGATAAAGGTGGAGTCACCGATAACAGCTACGCTCTTTGCGGCGGCTTCTTCACCTCTGGCAAGGTTATAGCCGTGGAGACCGCTGATTGATGCACCCATACATACACAGCTGTCCATCATAGCAAGGGGAGCCTGTGCGCCGAGGGTGTAGCAGCCGATGTCACCGCTGACATAAAGTCCCATACCCTTGAGAGCATAGTAGAGGCCTCTGTGGGGACAGCCTGCGCAGAGCACGGGAGGACGGGCGGGAATCTCATCCTCGAGAGCGATGAAATCCTTCTGAATGTCTGTGAGTGCTGTTTCTACTGTCTTGTGTGAGAATTCACCGAGGATGGAGAATTTATCCTTACCTGTAACCTTAACACCGAGATTGATGCACTGCATTTCGATGATGGGGTCAAGCTCCTCGATAACGATAACCTCGTCAACCTTTGAAGCGAAGTCTGTGATAAGAGTAGTGGGCAGGGGATTTACCATACCTAATTTAAGATAGCTTGCCTTATCGCCCATAGCCTCGTGAGCGTATGTATAGGAAGCACCTGAGCAGATGATACCTACTTTGGTACCGTTCATTTCTACGGTGTTTATTCCCATTTCCACAGCCTCTGTGTTTGCGAAGTCTGTCATTTCGCAGAGTCTCTTTTCCACTCTTTCGTGAGCGGGACGAGCCATAGCAGGCATCATAACACGGCTCATTACGTCCTTTTTATATTCCTTTACGGGAACATCCTTTCTCTCACCGAGCTCAACGATAGAACGTGCGTGTGAAACTCTGGTGGAAAGGCGGAGAAGGAAAGGTGTATTAAACCTTTCGGAAAGCTCGTAAGCCATAACTGCGAAGTCACGGCATTCGGCAGAATCCGAGGGCTCGAGCATAGGTGTCTTTGAAGCGATGGCGTGGTGACGGGAATCCTGCTCATTCTGAGAGGAGTGCATACCCGGGTCATCAGCCACGGCACATACCATACCGCCTGTGGCTCCGATGTAGGAGGCGGTATAGAGGGGGTCAGCAGCTACGTTGAGACCTACGTGCTTCATGGCACAGAAGGCTCTGGCACCGCCCATGGAAGCACCGAAGGCAACCTCAAACGCTACCTTTTCATTGGGTGCCCATTCGCTGTACATATCGTCGTATTTTGATGCGAATTCGGTAATTTCCGTGCTGGGTGTACCGGGATAGGAGGAGATGACATTTACTCCTGCCTCCCAGAGACCTCTTGCTACGGCTTCGTTACCGAGCATAAGAACTTTGTTCATTTTGTTAAGACTCCTTTGTTTTAAGTCTGCGACTTGAAAAAATGCAAAGAGCAAAATGCAAAATTATGGTCGCGGATTTACAGTGATAAAATTTTATACTTTCTTTTCCGCAAAATTAGTCGTGCGGTAAAAGGTAAAGATTCGATTGTAATTGTTTCTTTGTGAGCTTGGTTTTTTGCGGACACGGCAAGCCATGTCCCTACGGTGCACTTGTCAGTTTGCGGTAATTTAACGGGATGTCGAGGGCGCCATCTCCTACGGTATAACACGGTTAATCGAGCGGTGTGAAGGTACAAGCAATAATTGACCTTGCCCGGATATAATCGGAGCGAAGCGACCCTTCACTTTGCACTTTGCACTTTGCACTTTGCATTTTGCACTTTGCATTTTGCATTCAGAAACCGAAGGTTATTTGTTCCTCAAATCAAGCACTCTCTGTGCCTTACCTGTGAAGCGTTCGATTGTCTTCGGCTCTACCAGGTTAACCTTGATTTCGATGCCGAGGATAGCCTTGATTCTGTCGTGGATGGTTCTGCGGAGCTTTTCCAGCTCGCCGTAGATTTCCAGAAGTGAAGCGTCGATGAGCTCTACTCTTACCTCGAGGGTGTCGGAGAAGCCTTCTCTTCTTACTACTAACTGATAGTGAGGGCTGATTGAATTGATGCCGATGAGGGCAGATTCAATCTGTGAGGGGAAGACATTTACGCCACGGATTTTCAGCATATCGTCACTTCTGCCGATAATCTTGCTCATACGGGCGCTGGTTCTGCCGCACTGACAGGGCTCGTAGTTAATCTTTGTAATATCTCTCGTTCTGTAACGGAGGATGGGAAGACCGCGCTTAGTGAGGTTGGTTACTACTAATTCACCGGTTTCGCCCTTTTCGAGCACATCGCCTGTCTGTGAATCGATAGTTTCGCACAGGAAGTGGTCCTCTGCTATATGTAAGCCGTCACGGTAGATGCATTCACCTGACATACCGGGGCCGTTAAGCTCGCTCATACCGTAGTTGTCGGTACAGAAGAAGCCGTTCCCCCAGCTTTCCTCTATTTGCTTTCTCATTTCGGGGGTACAGCCCTCACTGCCCAAAAGACCTAAACGGAGCTTGTAATTATCCATGGGGAATTCTATTCCTCTTTCTCTGGCACTTTCGGCAAGATAAAGAGCATAGGAGGGGGTGGCAACGATGGTGTCCGTGCCGAAATCTCTCATAAATTTAAGCTGCTTTTCTGTATTGCCCGATGAGGTGGGAACTACCGTGGCACCGATTTTTTCCAGACCGTAGTGAAGACCTAAGGCACCGGTAAACATACCGTAGCCGAAGCAAATCTGTACCATACTGTCCTCATTTGCACCTGCGGCATAGGCTACTCGTGCCACCTGCTCGCTCCAGTTTTCCATATCCTCTCTGGTGTAGGCAACTACTGTGGGGTTGCCTGTGGTACCCGAGGAGGCGTGGACACGGACTATCTTTTTCATCGGCACGCTGAGCATACCGAAGGGGTAGGTGTCACGAAGGTCAGTCTTGGTGGTGTAGGGGATGTACTGAATGTCGGAAAGGCATTTGATTTTATCGGCGGTAATGCCTGCCTTTTCGAAACGGTCGTGGTAAAATTTTACATTTTTATCGCAGTAGTCCACGAGGGCCTTGAGGCGTTCAAGCTGAAGCGCTTCAAGCTCCTTACGGGGCATACATTCCATTTCTTTATTCCAGATCTGATTTTTCATAGTGAATCCTTTCTTATCGTCGAAAACAACGATACCGAACATTATACATAATTTTACATTGATATTATTTCTAAAACAGAACAATGCTTTATTATATTAAAGTTTTTATATACTACTTAAAAGCTTATTTCCCTTTTTTTAGGCTTGAAAGGGAAATATAACGCCTGATCGCCTTTGCTTTTACTGTTTTATGTTTTAAAGTCTTAAAGTGACAAAGCGAGATGCTGGTATTGTAACACTTTAAAGAGTAAAAGTCAAGAGGAAATATAATAAATGCAAAATGCAAAGTGCAAAATGCAAAATTGTGGTCGCGGGTTTACAGTGATGTATTATTTTTAGTTGCTTTCCGCATAAGTAATTGTGCAGTAAAAGGTAAAAGAGTAAATTGTAATTATTTTTTTATTTTGGTGGTGATGGTTGCTTTAGCGGACACGGCAAGCCGTGTCCCTACGATACCAGTAAAAGTGGCGGACTGTCATTCTTCATTTTCGAAACCTTACACGCATCTTTGCTCTTTGCACTTTGAACTTTGCTCTTATTTATACACTTTCACCAAAGAATAATGTACAAAATTAGTTAATAATCCGTTGCTTTTTTGGTTATTTTGTGATAAAATGGTTACTGTTATCGTCGGAGAGGACTTCGGCGAAGCAAATTTTGGAGACCATATGAAAGAAAAAATGAGGTCTTAGGAGGTTTTGGAATTGAAATCCTATTCAGTAAACAACATCAGAAACATTGCCATTGCAGGTCATACAGGTAAAGGTAAAACAGCGCTTTCCGAAGCAATGTTTTATGTTGCAGGTATAACAGACAGATTAGGCCGTGTGGCAGACGGCAACACTATTATGGACTATGACGCAGAAGAAAAGAAGAGAAAGTGCTCCATTTCTTCCGCTACAGCCTCCTTCGAATGGAGAGATACAAAAATCAATGTTCTTGACGCACCCGGTAAGTTCGACTTCGCCGGCGGTATGGCTGAGGCTATGAGAGCTGCTGACTGTGCTGTTATCGTTACCTCTGCAGGCTCAGGCATTGACGTAGGTCTGGAAAAGGCTATCAAGGCAGCTGACCAGAGAAACATCGCTAAATTCTTCGCTATTACTAAGGTTGACTCTGAAAACAGAGACTTCTATAAAACCTTTGAAGCACTTAAGGAAGAGCTCGGCAATAAGCTTTGCCCTGTTGTTGTTCCTTATATGAACGGTCCTGTTTGTGAGGCTTTCGTTAACCTTTGCTCAAACAAGGCATTCAAATATCCCAACGGCAGACCCGTTGAAATCGAAATTCCCTCCGATGATAACATCATCGCTATGAGAGCCGCTCTCGAGGAAGCAGTTGCTACTGTTGACGAAGAGCTTATGGAAAAATTCTTCGAAGGCGAGCCTCTTACCAAGGAAGAAATCATCCGCGGTCTTACCGAGGGCGTTGAGTCAGGTGAAATCTGGCCCGTATACGCATGCTCCGCTACCAAGGTAGACGGCTGTGATATGCTTATGGATGCTATCGTTTACTCCGCTCCCTCTCCCGATAAGGCTAAGCCCGAAATGGCTACAGACGGAAACGGCGAGCCTATCGAGGTAAAGGCAGATCCTGCAGGTCCTCTTGCCGCACTGTGCTTCAAGACCGTAGCCGACCCCTTCGTAGGTAAAATGTCCTTCGTAAAGGTCCTTTCAGGCAAGATTACAGCCGACACTCCCGCTTACAATGCACGTACAGGCGAAAGCCAGAAAATGGGCAAGCTCGTTATGGTAAAGGGTATAAAGCAGGAAGATGCTTCAGAAATCCCCTGCGGTGACATCGGCGTTATCACTAAGCTCTCAGGTCTTGCTACAGGCGACACCATCTGCTCAGCAAAGAACATAATCAATCTGGAAGGCGTTAACTTCCCTGCCGCTTCTCTTTCAATGGCTGTAGTAGTCAAGAAAAAGGGCGAAGAAGACAAGGTTGCCTCAGGTCTTCGTAAAATCATCGCTGAAGATCCCACTATCACCTTCGAATCAAATGAAGAAACCAAGGAAATGGTTGTTTCCGGTCTCGGTGAACAGCATCTCGATATCGTAGTTTCCAAGCTCAAGACAAAATACGGCGTAGAAATCGACCTTAAGATCCCCAAGGTTGCTTACAGAGAAACCATCCGTAAGAGCTGTCAGGTACAGGGACGCCATAAGAAGCAGTCAGGCGGTTCAGGTCAGTTCGGTGACGTATGGGTACGCTTCGAGCCCCATGACGGAGATGAGCTTATCTTCGAAACAGAGGTTGTCGGCGGCTCCGTTCCCAAAAACTTCTTCCCCGCAGTTGAAAAGGGCTTCCAGGAAGCTATCCTCAAGGGTCCTCTCGCAGGCTACCCTGTAGTAGGTCTCAAGGCTGTTCTTTATGACGGTTCTTACCATCCCGTTGACTCTAACGAAATGGCATTCAAGACCGCTGCTAAAATCGCTTACAAAAACGGTATGGCTCAGGCAAGTCCCGTTATCCTCGAGCCTATCGGTGAATTAAAGGTATATATGCCCGATGCTAACCTCGGTGACATTATGGGTGACATCACCAAGCGCCGCGGCCGTGTTCTCGGTATGGGTGCCGCTGACGAGCCTAAGATGCAGGAGCTCGTTGCCGAAGTTCCCATGGCAGAAATGGGCGACTTCTCTACAACTCTGCGCTCAGTAACAGCAGGCAGAGGCTACTTCACTCTCACCTTCGCACGTTATGAGGACGCTCCCGTTCCCGTAGCACAGAAGGTTATCGAGGAAGCAAAGAAGGATATGGAAGAATAACCCTAATACCTCATTTATAAATTCCAAACCGAAGACGGACAGAGAGAATTCTCTGTCTGTTTTCGGTTATATAGGAAAGTTTTCCACACTGAAAAGTTTTCCGCAAAATTCTTTCGGTTCCTTTCTTTTTATTACTCTGATTTTCTTTTTTTATATTATTTCATTCTGTTTTACTTTACCTGCAGATGTAACAAATCTTACAATTGGATGCAAATGCATAAAAAATTAAGGAGCGAAAGTGAGTTTTCCACATCGCTCCTTTTAATTTTATTCAGTTTTCCACATTCTGAGTTTTAAGCCTTTCCCATTTCTTTTTAGCAGCTTCTGACCTTCTCAGACATATTTCATCATAGTGAGCATTGTTTCTGTCAAGAAAGCGTCTTATCTGTAAAAAGCAGGTTTCAAGTGTTCGGTCATCGAAATCGGGAAGAACACCGTTGAGATCATATTCGTAGGTAGCCCTGAGAATTTTTCCGAGCTCCTCATCATTCAAAAGGCAAAACATATCATAAAAATCGTGGTGAAGAAGTACCGCTTTGCGCATTAAAATTCCTCCTTAATAAAGTAAAAGAAGACAGTACAAACCCTCTTGCGGAAAGGATTTTTTACCTGTCATAATTTAAGTTTAGCCGAGATTTTTACACTTGTCAAGCCCCTGGAAAAGAAAAAATTTATTTTGCAGAAAAGGGTGCTTTCTTTGCGTAAAGTGTGCAAAAAAGGGGAGTTTCCGTACTATAATAAAGGGGTGATTTTGTTCAGTGACAAAGTCACCGACGGTGTTGACAGACCTTTATTTTGAGGTTATACTTATTACAGATTAAATGAAAAAGAGTGATAATATGAAAAAATACACAGTAACAGGTATGACCTGTGCCGCCTGCAGTGCCAGAGTCGAAAAAGCAGTTTTGGCTGTTGAAGGCGTAGATTACTGCTCTGTAAATCTTCTCACTAATTCCATGACAGTGGAAGGCTCCGCCACGGAAAGAGAGATAATTTCAGCTGTAGTAAATGCAGGCTACGGCGCAAAGACTGAGGGAGCATCTTTTGAAAAGGAAGACCCCTTCAGGGATACTGAAACACCTAAGCTGAAAAAGAGACTTTTTTCATCTCTTGCTTTTCTCATAATACTTATGTATTTTTCTATGGGACATACCATGTGGGGCTTTCCCTTGCCTTCCTTTTTTGAGGGGAACTCTTTGGCAGTCGCTTTAGTTCAGCTTCTGCTGACGGTGGCGGTTATGATTATAAATAAAAAGTTCTTCATAAGCGGTTTTAAGTCTCTGATGAAAAAATCTCCAAATATGGACACTCTCGTTGCGCTGGGCTCGGGTGCGTCCTTTCTGTGGAGTACGGTAGTGCTTTTTCAGATGACCTCTGCCTCAGGTGAGGAGGCTATGCACTTTTTACATTCCCTTTATTTCGAGTCGGCAGCGATGATACTCACCCTCATTACTGTAGGAAAAATGCTCGAAGCAAAAAGCAAGGGAAGAACTACTGATGCACTCAGGTCTCTGGTTAATCTTAAGCCGAAAAAGGCAATAGTTATGAGAGATGGCGTGGAAAAAGAAATACCATCGTCAGAAGTGGTAAAGGGTGATATTTTCCTTGTACGCCCCGGTGAAAGCATACCCTGTGACGGTATAGTTCTCGAGGGTGAAAGCGCCGTAAATGAATCCGCTCTTACAGGTGAAAGTATTCCTGCTGACAAGAGACAGGGCAGTAGGGTTTCTGCCGCCACGGTAAATCAGTCAGGCTTTCTTAAATGTGAGGCCACAGCAGTAGGTGAGGATACTACTCTTTCGCAGATAATAAAAACCGTCAGTGAAGCGGCTATGGCTAAGCCGAAAATAGCACGTATAGCTGACAAGGTTTCGGGTGTTTTTGTTCCGACAGTTATGATTATAGCGGTTATAACTACTGCCCTATGGCTTCTGTCAGGCAAGGAAATCGGTTACGCTCTGGCAAGAGGTATTTCTGTTTTAGTCATAAGCTGTCCCTGTGCCTTAGGGCTTGCTACTCCCGTTGCAATTATGGTAGGAAACGGTGTGGGTGCGAAAAACGGTATCCTCTTTAAAACGGGACAGGCTCTGGAAAAGGCGGGTAAGGTGCAGATAGTGGCACTGGATAAAACAGGTACCGTCACCAAGGGTGAGCCTGAGGTTACGGATATTATTCCTGAGGGTATAAGTGAAAGTGAGCTTCTCAGTCTTGCCTATTCTCTTGAAAAGAAAAGTGAGCATCCTTTAGCCAAGGCAATAATAAAAAAATGCGAGGCTGAAAATATATCTTATCCTGCGGCAGAGTCCTTCCGTGCTGTCAGCGGTAAGGGCGTGGAGGGTGAAATAGACGGTGACGAAGTCAAAGGCGGTAAGCTCTCTTATATTTTCGGCGAAAACGCCGTTCCTGAGCCTGTTTTAAGCATCGACCGTGAAATTACACTTAAAGGCAGAACCCCTCTTTATTTCAGCCGTAACGGTGAATATAAAGGAATGATAGCCACGGCAGATACAGTGAAAGAGGACAGCGCCGAGGCTGTCAGACAGATACGTAATATGGGTATCGAAGTGGTGATGCTTACGGGAGACAATGAAAACACCGCCCGTGAAATTGCTAAACAGGCAGGCATAGATGAGGTTATGGCAGGACTTCTTCCAGGTGAAAAGGAAAAGGCTTTGCGGAGTTTGCAGAAAAGAGGAATCACGGCTATGGTCGGTGACGGAATTAACGACGCCCCCGCCCTGACAAGAGCAGATATAGGTATAGCTATAGGAGCGGGCACTGATGTGGCAATAGACGCTGCGGATATCGTTCTTATGAAAAGCAGACTTACGGATGTTCACGCTCTCATCAGGCTCAGCAGGGGAGTGCTGACAAATATTTATCAGAATCTTTTCTGGGCATTTTTCTATAACACTCTCGGTATACCCTTGGCTGCTGGACTGTTCATCCCGATTTTCGGCTGGGAGCTGAATCCTATGTTCGGTGCGGCGGCTATGAGTCTTTCCTCCTTCTGCGTGGTGACGAATGCTCTGAGGCTTAATTTCCTCGACATATATTCGACAAAACACGACAGAAAGCTACACAAGAAAATAAAAGAACTCTCCGCTGATGAAAATACAGCGGAAGGCGAGGGTGAAATCAAGGTGAAAAATATGATGTGCGAGCACTGCGAAAAGAGGGTCAAAGACTGTCTTGAGGCTCTTCCCTTTATTGATGAGGCTGTGGCGGATTTTAACACAGGTAAGGTTAAGATAAAATTCAGCTCCGTTCCCGATGAAAAGAAAATGAAAAAGGCATTGAAGGAAGCTGGTTATCCGATGTGCAAATGATTCGGAATGCGCAGCCGCGGGGGAGACTTCGGAAATGAAGAAAAGGAAGTCCGCCTCGTAGGGATATTATGTGCCGTGTCCGCATATATAACGCAAGGGGCTGTTGCATTAGGCACAGACTAAAAAGCAAAAAAAAGAACAGATGTGTTAAAGTTTTCAACTGAAATACATCTGTTTTATATTTTTAAATCAGAAATATTTGTGTTGCATAAGAGAAAAATTTGCTTTTTCAGCCGTTTTTTCGCCCGCTCGGAATATAAACATACGCCTTCGGGACGAAGAGAACGTTTTCTGCATCTTAATGCAACAGCCCCGAATTTTATGAGTTATATCATTTTTTCGATCTGCCTCGATAAGGGCGGTTGATAAAAATATTCCTGACACCTCTGAAAACAGCCTTGAAGAGATTTGACCTTCTGATTTCGAGAATCATAAAAAAGTCGAGAATTTTACCGATTAATAAATATTTGTTCTTCATTTCGCTTTCCTCATTTCTGACACATCTAATTTATTATACATTGATTCCCAAACAAAAACAAGGCATACAAAAAAGTCTCCACCGATTTCGGTGGGGACAAATCTATATAAGATAGATTATTTATTTGCGATTGCTGCCTTCGGAGCAATGAGGGGATGTAGGAATAAATTATGTTTTATTTTAGTCTCTTATTAAACAAAAAGGCATTTTGCTTTGTGGGTTTTATGTCATTTAAATGTACAAATACTTCTTCATACGAATCGTGTAGTTTTAATATCGTTGTTTTTTCGTAATCAAAATCAAGTTTTGGATATTCATCCAATCTATATTTGGAATATTCAAAATAGTCGTATTCGGTAATAGATTTTCTTTTGGTTTGATTTAATTCTTCCCAAATTTCCCAACGCATTGAAGACATAGCATCACGTAACATGTTTGTTGCATCTATTTTGTCTTCAATATTATACAAATGCATCGGTTTACCAATTGAATAAAAGCACTCATTATTTTTTGTATACTCTAAAACTACTGGCACTACTGGTATTTTTGCATATCGTGAAAAATCAATTACGCCCCAATGAAGTGGCAACATTGGTTCCGCTTTTGTTAAATTCCATGTTGCTTCCGGAAAAATTAACAATGACTCTCCGTAAGACAAAAGACTTTCTACTCTTTTCTTTGCTAACAAAGCACTTGCTTTATTGCCCCGTTTAACCCAAACAACACCGTTTGCAGAAAATGCTATTCCATTTATGTCACCTCTTGGTTCATTTCCTGCCAATACAAAAAAATGCTTGTTAAATAAACTTAATATAACAGGAACATCGTGCATATTAGAATGATTAGAAGCTATTATAAATTGCTGATCCTCATCAACAATTTCGGCACAAAAAGGTTTTAAATCAATCTCAGCCATACTTTTTGCTATTTTATGCGTAAAGGGAAAAATCATATCACATATTTTACAATATATCTTTGAAACACTCTCTCTTGCCATTGTTTTTCTCCTTAAATTTATTACCGTTGTCCCATAAAACAAAAAGTGCGCCCACCGAAGCAGACGCACAAAAAATGCAAACTCCGATAGTCGCCAAACCAATTCAATATAAAGGGCAATTAAGCACACTCGTATTGATAGAACTTGCATTTTTATCAAATTCGTAATACAAGTGCACCGAAAAAGTGCAATAATCCTAAAAAAGAAAAACTGCCCCTACTCTTATATTCAATTGGTTTGGCACTATCAGTTTAACACAAAATGAAAAATATATCAATACTTTCATCTACAAAAAATCCCCACCGATTTCTCGATGAGGAGTTCGTTTAAATATAGAGTTTTACTTCAATATCTCGCCAGCATTTTACTCTGCGGGTTGTGGATATGGAATACACATATTCCTGTGCACCCTCTACCCCGAGAGTAAATTCAGCAAACTTAAAGAAGTTCTCCGTTAATCCTTGATAGCTGCCTGTGTCGCTGCTGCCGACATATACACAAAAATCCCCTTGGATTGCTCCAAGGGGAAAATCTTATCCAAAAGGGATTATTGTGCGCGAAGCAAACAACAAGGTTCCGGGGTCCCATAGGAATCTTTGATTCCGTTATGGGTCGGGTTCTTATTTATTTGCGATAGCTGCCTGAGCTGCAACGAAAAAATGAAGGAATTCAAGACACTCATTTGCATTCGGATTTTGTTTGTGGTACAATAATATAAACTGATTTTTGGAGGTGCTGTAATGATTGAAAAATTAGAGTATTGGTTTTCTAAATGTTCAGACTGTTTATTACATCCGGAATATGAGAAACTGCTAAATGAGTTGTACGATTATGAACTTAATCAAGAAATAATAGATTTTTTGTGCGACAAAGCAACTTCAAAAAAACATTGGTGTGAACTAAGATTTGAACACTTAAAAATATTACTGCTTAATAAAACCGCATTAAATTATGATTTAAAACAATTTTATTTTGATGCAC
>JAZNMU010000117.1:0-2596 GCA_045579865.1 Acutalibacteraceae bacterium | reverse complement strand
CCGCCCGAGGTGCTGAAAAAGAATATGATGCAGCCTTTAGCCAATACTCCTCTTTACGGAACACAGGCGTGGACGGCAAACGGAATAAAGGACAGAGTTACTGCCTTTTACGGCTCTCTGGAAAAATACAGGGCAATTCCCGAAAAATGGGAGGATTTCGAGATAATAATTCCCGACAAGGAGGATAAAAAATATCTTGACCACGGATATGATGAAACCAAGGATTTTCATTCTCTTAAAATAGGCGATATGAAAAAGGCGGCAGCATTCAGAGGCGGAAAATGTCTCAGCCTGAAAATGGGGGCGGATATGTATTCACCTCTCGAATGGAAATGCGCCCACGGTCATAAATTCCGTATGTCTCCGAATCTCGTACTAAGGGGAGGACATTGGTGTCCCGAATGTATGCCCATACCCTGGAGATATGATGAGATAGCGAAAAAGAATCCCTTCTTTGCGCAGGTATGGTATTCTCATCACGGAAAGGACGAAAATAATGTCTACACCGAGGATATTTATTTTGCCTACGAAAAAGATTAAAAACAGCGAAAAAAGTTAAGAAAAATCATTGACAAAGATTGACTCTTGTGCTATACTCATTCATACCGCATATTACGGGCGGCGTATTTCTGTGCGCCATAAAGATTAAATCTGCCCCAAAGTAGCGAGTCCATAATAAAGGAAGGAAAGAAACTATGTACGCAATTATCGAAACAGGCGGCAAGCAGTATAAGGTAGAAGCAGGCGATACCCTCTTCATCGAAAAGCTTGACGTAGAAGCAGACTCCGAGGTTACCTTTGACAAGGTTATCGCAGTTGGCAGCGACGACGGCATCAAGGTTGGTGCTCCCTACGTTGACGGTGCTACCGTAACAGCAAAGGCAATCAAAAACGGTAAGGGTAAGAAGATTGTTGTCTTCACTTACAAGTGCAAGAAGAACGCAAAGCGTAAGATGGGCCACAGACAGCCTTACACTAAGGTTGAAATCGCAGCTATCAACGCTTAATTATGATTAAGGCTACCTTTTATAAGAATAAAGGTTTTACGGCTGGTTTCCTCATTAAGGGACACAGCGGCTACGCCGAAGAGGGAAGCGATGTTATTTGTGCGTCAGTTTCCTCGGCGGCATATATGGCGGCTAACACTCTTACTGAAATCGTCGGTGTAAAGGCAGATATAACTGTCGATGACGGTTATCTTAAACTGACGGTAAAGGAACCCGATGATAAAACCGATATTATTCTTCAGGGCCTTGAACTTCACATCAGCACTCTGGCACAGGATTATGACGAATATATTCTGTGCGAAGAAAAAACTCTTTAAAATACTACGGAGGTGTAACAAATGCTTAAGATAAACATTCAATTATTCGCTCACAAAAAAGGTATGGGTTCTACCCGTAACGGCCGTGATTCAGAATCAAAGAGACTTGGTGTTAAGCGTGCAGACGGTCAGTTCGTTCTCGCAGGTAACATCCTTGTTAAGCAGCGCGGCACACACATCCACCCTGGCAACAACGTAGGCAAGGGTAAGGATGATACTCTCTTCGCTCTTATCGACGGTAAGGTTAAGTTCGAAAGAATGGGCAAAGACCGTAAAAAGGTTAGCGTTTACGCTGTAGAGCAGTAATAAGCATTTATAATTGCAAACATAGCACGTCAGTAATGACGTGCTTTTTTCTTTTTATTACCTGCGGTGAAAATGCAGAATTAAAGTTGCGGATAAATAAAATATAAAAATTTTCACCCTCTGTCCGCGGAGAAACCTGTGCAGCAGAGGGTGAAAAGTAAATTATAATATTATTTCTTTATTTTGGCGGAGTATCATTAACTGTTATCCGAAATCTTACACGGATATAATCGGAGCGAAACTCCCCATAATTCTGCACTCTGCATTTTGCACTCTGCACTCCGAAAAAACTTTGTATTTTATTCGAATTCTCCGATATACCCTTTAGCGCTTCTCGTCATTTCCTTGCAGAAGTCAGAGTCATACTTCCTTTTACAGAATGCTGTCAGCCATTCCTCGTAGGATTTTTCGCCTGCTTTATAGGAGAGCATTTCACGCAGCTCGTCGGCATTAAGTGTGCGGTAGGAGTCGGTGTGTACGATGAATTTCTGCTCACATCTCTGCGGTTTTGGTCTCTTTTTCTGTCCTTCGGTGGGATAGCCGATAACGAGCATACATATCGGTACCACTCTGTCAGGGAGATTAAGAAGCTCCTTATGGTATTCTCTGTTTTCGATTATGTCACCGATGTAGCAGGAGCCGAGTCCCATACTTTCGGCGGCGACTACTACGTTCTGAGCGGCGATGACTGCATCCTCCACGGAGATAAAAAGGTCGCCTTCGCCGGCGTTTTTCGGCTCGAGACCGATACTGCGGTAAGCATCGTCCCATTTTTTGCAGTCAGCGCAGAAAATAAGCACCATCGGTGCAGTTTTTATGGAGGGCTGATTATCACATGAAACAGCGAGCTTATCTTTGATTTTCTGGCTTCTTACATCTATAATGGTGTAAAGCTGCTGATTACCTGCAGTGGGTGCCTCGGAAGCGGCGAGGAGCAAAAGTTCTCTGGTTTTTTCGTCTACATCA
>JAZNMU010000116.1:0-10498 GCA_045579865.1 Acutalibacteraceae bacterium | reverse complement strand
CATTACTGCTATGTTCGGAGCGAAGCTGATGGCCACAAGACCGACCGCAGTGATAAGAATGGAAACAAGAGTAACCTTGCTTGTGCCGAATTTTCTGATAAGCTTACCTGAAACAAAGCTGACACCGCCTGTACATACACCGATAATGATGCTGTAAACGGAAGCGAAGCTTTCACTGATGCCGAACTCTGTGTGTACCACAGGCCAGGCAACACCAAAAAGGGAGTCGGGAAGTCCGAGAGAGATAAAAACAATGTAGATTACTATAAGTACAAATAACATAAAATGTCCTGCCTTTATTTATTTTCCGCCCTCAGGGCAAACTTTTTTTTCATAAAATCTGTTCTCTTTTTTACGGCTTTTAGCGCCATAGGAGACTTAAGTGCGATATCATAGCCGTGAATAGTTCCCTTTGTTTCAAAAAGTTCCACCTCTGTCCCCTCTTTACCGAGAAGGTCAGCATATAAAATTCCGTCATCGTGGAGGCAGTCAAACTCTGCAGTTTCTATGTAAGCGGGAGGTAAATCCGAAAAGTTTTCACTTTCAACGGGTGAAATATAAGAAATATTAATTTCACTGTCAGGCATCAGTAAAGGCTTTACCTTGGCCGTAAGCGAGGAGTTCCACATAGGAGTATCAGTGTATTTCTGTGCCGAAGAGCTGTTATTACGCATATCAAGAAAAGGATAGACGAGAAGCTGAAAACGGATCGGGATATGCCTGCCTCTGTCTCTGTTCATAAGACAGACCGCCGCTGAAAGAGTTCCCCCTGCGCTGTCACCGCCTACAGCCATATTATCTTTATCTATGCCTAATCTTTCCGCATTTTCATAACCCCATTCTAAAGCGGCATAGCAGTCCTCCATAGGTACAGGGAATTTATACTTCGGTCCGAGACGGTATTTTACGTAAATAACCTTACAGCCTACGGCTTTGGCATAATGCATAGCCAGACGGTAATGGTGAAAGGCTCCCTCGAAAACAAATCCTCCGCCGTGATAATTCAAAAGACAGGGACATGGCTCCTTTATGCCCTTCGGAGATATAACATAAACCGTCAGTTCATATCCGTCACAGCTTTTCACCTTTTCTTCCCTTACATCGAGCCCCTCATCCTTAAAAAGAAATGACGGAGCAGATAAAACCTTAGATGCTATCGGAAAAACAGGAGCATATACGGGAGGCTTAAAAAATCGGAATATACCGTAATCCTTACTTATGGGATATTTTGACATTGATAACACCTTCTTTATCTTTATCATAACATATTTTAAAGCTGAAAGTAACTGTTTGGATGCACTTTGTACATTTTTCATTTCTATTTTTATATTTTTGTGCATTTTATCTTGCTTTAAAAGGATTAATGAAGTATTATATAAGCAGTTATATTTCTAATATAAAAAAAGGAGAAAATTTTATGTCCAACACATTACCCCATCCCCCTGCTTTTTCGCAAGAAAATCAGAAGCACGTTAAAAAGAGTGAGTTTGCTCTTTATCTTTTAGGCGTGTTCTTCTACACTACCATGACAGGTATGGTCGGCGGCAACAGAAATGCTTACCTCGTTAACGTTCTCCGTCTCCCCGAAGAGCAGACCTCACTTTTTAATCTGCTTACAGGCATAATCCCCTTTGTCCTAAACTTCTTTATCGTTATGTACATCGACGGCAGACAGATGGGCAAAAACGGAAAATTCAAGCCTATCGTCACTTTAGTCATTATTCCTATGTCCATAGTTATGATGCTCAGCTTCTGGGCACCTCCGGGACTTGACGGAACTATCCTTTTCATTTATGTCGTAACAATGGCTGTTCTTTGGGGTGTACTGTGCACCTTCGGTAATTCCATCAATATGGTGGCAAATGTTATGACCCCTAACCTGAAAGAGCGTGACCAGGTTCTTTCCTTCAGAAGTATTTCTTCCGCTGTGGGTAACTCTGCACCCGTTGTTATCCTTCTGGTTATCGGTCTTATATGGAGCAAGAATAATCAGGAGCTTGTAGATGCCGTTACAGGCACAAGCATCCGCAGTGTAGAAGGCTTGCAGTACATAATTTCCGCCGGTCTCTGCTCAGTAGTAGGTATCATCACGGTGCTTATGGGCATGAAGCTCGTCAGAGAAAGAACTGTTTACACAGATAAAAAACAGAATCCCCTTTTAGGCTTTAAGGATATAGTTAAAAACAAATATGCCTGGACCATCATTTTATCTGAATTCCTTAAAAGTTTCAGAGGTCTGGCAACCTATATGGAAACATTTATCGCTGCCGCAGTTTTAGGTGACGTTTCAAAGAAAATCCTTTTCGTTCTTCCTGTAGGTATCGGTACTGCAGTAGGTATGCTGATAATCAACTTCCTTCTTAAAAAGTTCGATGCCCGTCAGCTTTACATCGCCAGCGGTATTTACTCACTCTGTGCAAACTGCATAGCCTTCGGTGTAGGCTATACCTATTTTAAAACAGGTACGGGAATATTACAGATAGTATTTATCGTATTCCTTTTCCTTATCGGCCTTCAGTTCGGCGCATCAAATCTTCTTCCCTCGATGTTCCAGGCTGACGTGCTTGAAACAATTGAACTCAAAACAGGTAAGCGCTTCGATGCTTCCTTCCCCTTCGTTATCGGTATCGGTACTCTCATCAGCGGTACCATCGCCAGCTCTCTTGCACCGCTTATTCTTTACGGCGAAGGATCCATCATCGGTTATATTCAGCCTACGGACCTTATACCCAACCCAGTACAGAGTCTTGATACCAAGGTAACACTTCTCTTCTTCTACACAATTGTTCACGGTATTATGATGTTCCTTGCCGGTGTCCCCTTCTTCTTCTATAAGCTCACAGGCAAGACAAAAGAAGACATCCACACTGCAGTTCTCGAACAGCGTGCAAAAATGGAAAATGCAGAATAATTCAGACATAAAAGCTAATCCCTCACCTGAAAGTGAGGGATTAAACTTTTTTATTTAAGTATGTAGTCGTAAACAGCCGTGACCACGCCCTTTTCGTCATTGGTGGGAAGAATTACCTTCGCTCTCTCCTTTATGGCATCAATAGCGTTACCCATAGCCATGGGAAGTCCCGCCACATCAAACATAGAAATATCGTTTTCTTCGTCACCGATACAGGCAATTTCATCGGCAGTGATGCCTAATGCTTCACCCAGAGCGAGAAGAGCTGTACCCTTGGAGCCTTTTTTATTGTAAATTTCAGCATAGCCTTTCGAATGTGCTACTGTTATTTCAGGATAATCGGCTATGATTTCTTTTATCTTTTTACGGTAGTTTTCGTCCTCCTTATAAAAGAACTGAAACTCCTCTATCTTCTTGTCATATTTTCTGATAAACTTTTTAAGATTTCTGACATAAACTATATTTACCGAATCATCCTTGAAGAATTTTTTCACCATAAACTGGAGTATTCTGCCCTGAGTATAAAAATCTCTGTCTATATGAGCGGCTTTAAAAACGAGCATGCCTTGGGTTTTTTCTAAAATCTCAGCACCCGTTTCACTGTCAAAGCATGCCTCAAATACGGTTGTTCCATCTTTTGTATCAACCACAAGAGAACCGTTTGATGAAATAATATAGCGGTAAAAATCCTGATTTTTCAGAGCCTTGGGCAGACAGTTCACATTTCTGCCCGTGGTGGGTACCACAAGCACGCCTCTTTCAGATGCCTCTTTGAGTGCCTTTACTGTTTCGGGCGCCATCTGTCCGTCAGAGTCAAGACAGGTTCCGTCCATATCTACGGCAAGTATTTTTATCATTCTCATCACCTTTTTCATAAAAAATATAGGTATATTATGACATATTACAGAGATAAAATCAATCTAAAAGAGAATGTTTTTTCTGCTGTGTGATATATGACAAAAAAGAAGTTTACAAATAAGCAAAAAAGTTAAAATAACAATTGACCTAATGAAATAAGTATGATAGAATAATAGACAGATAAATTGTAGTTTAAGTTTGTTTAAAATCAAGGAGAGTAAAAAAATGGATAAAAGTAATTTACTTGTTAAAAAGACGATCATTATCGTCATTACTGTCGCAATTCTTTTCACAAGCGGTTTCGTTTTAGGGGCATTAAGTGCTGAAATCAAAGAACTCGCACCCGTCGTAGATCAGGTAACTGAAAGCACCACAGAGTCAACCACCGTTCCCACTACAGAGACTCCCACTACGCAGCCCCCCACTACTGTGGCTCCCACCACAGAACCTACAACAGAGACCACCACTGAAGCTCCCACAGAATCAACCACTGAAACCACTACTGAAGCTGCCACAGAAGAAGCCCCTGAGGAAGAGCCCTGCTGTCTTGTAAAAATCGCTCTTACCATCCTCGAGCTCTGCAAAACAGTTATCGATGCAGTGATCTCCTTCCTTTCTTCACTTTAATACATAACAGAGTATACTGACACTTCTAAAAATGAAGTGTCAGTTTTTTTATATTGAAAGAACTGAATAACTGTGTTATAATTATAAAAAGAAAACAAATAACGGAGGCAAATATGAAAGAAAATAAAATTCACGTGGCCTACGGCTTTCACGTAAACTGCTATCACTCCTACAGAGGAGACACGAATGACAACTTAGGCTTCGGCTCTGACATAAGAATTATCAGAAAGATACTGGATGTTCTCACAGATCTCAACGAAAAAGGAATACCCGTCAAAGGCACCTGGGATACCGAAAACTTTTTCTCTCTGCAGAAAATTCTGCCCGAATATGCTCCCGATATCATCGAAAAAATGAAGGAAAGAGTAAACAAATACGGTGACGAAAACATCATTATGGGCTACAATAACGGTGCTCTTTCAGCTATGACCGAGGATGAATTCTGTGAAAGCATAAATCTCGCCATTACCAATGAAAACGGCAGCGGACTTGAGGATATATTCGGTGAGTGTGAAAAAATCGTCCGTCCTCAGGAGGTTATGTTTACCCCTTCTCAGGTAAGACTTTACAACAAACTGGGCATAAAGGCTCTTTGTCTTTATTACAGTGCTGTACCCTTTGATGCTTTCCGTACCATCGTACCTAAGCTACCTGACGAAATTGGTTTCAATCCTCTTACCTATACTTACGGTGGCGAAAGTATGACGATAATTCCCACCTACAGCAACTCCGATGTGTGTGATGCGGGTTGTCTGCGTGCCTGGGTGAAGGACTTGAGAAAAAAACAGGAAAGCGGTGAAATCAACCGTGACCTTTTCATTTTCATAAATATGGATGCTGATGCCATTTTCTGGGAGACGATGAACCTTGGTCCTCTCACAGGCAAAATCGCTAATACAGACGGTATTCACGGTCTTGTCACGGAGATAGCTGACTTACCCTACATAGTATTTGACACACCGGGCGGATATCTGAAAAATCACGGTGCTGTGGGCGAAATAAACTTCACTCACGACACGGCCGACGGTAACTTCACCGGCTATGCCTCCTGGTCAGAAAAGCCCTTTAACAGAAAGATATGGACACGCCTTGAAAGAGCACGAATGATGGCAAAGGTCACAAGTGAAAAGGACAGTCTTTCTCCATCCTTCGATGACCGTATACTCCTTCTTTCTACCACACATTTTGGTCTTGCCACACCTGTACTGAATATCCAGAGAGAAAAAACTGCCCTCGAATACGGTGACAGAGTAACGAAAAAAGAGCTTTCCGCTATGCCCAAGACAGAAAATATCACTCTGTATAACACTAACGGCACTTCTCTTCAGAGTGTTCAGGTGGAAATCAAAGAGAATATCAGCGATATTTCTGCACTCACCGTAAAGGCTGACGGTCTCGAAGCCTTTACAGCCGTGGCCACTGACAGCGAATGTAAGTCGGCTTTCATAATGATGAAATTCGCCGATGTGAAGGACAGCTACGAAATCGAGGTCGCCTTCGACGGCGTAAAAGAAGAAAAAGAGCTTAAGTACACTCTTGAAACAGAGCGTATGAAAATCGACTTCACCTCAAAGGGCACGGTAGAAAAGGTAATTTCTGACGGCAGAGTTATCGGCACAAGAGACTTTCTCAACTCCTTCATCACCTACGGTGACAGTAAATATTTCTTCAGCTACAGAAAGGTTTCACTACTGTCTGTGGCGGGCAGCGGTGAAGGTTTAAGAGTAGAAGGCGACATTCATCTGCCCGATGAGCTGAAGAGCGGCAGCTTTATCTTTGACTTTTTCAGGACGAATTTCTCCGACGCCATTTACGTCAGAACTACCGTTAACTACCCCTATACTGCAGAAAACATCTCCATTTCCACGGAAAACTCATCCCTCGGCAGATTCACAGATATGAAATGGACAGAAACTGCACCCTTCCAGATTACCCCCTGTCTCAGCGGTGACATTTCTGTTATCAAGAGAAACTTTATGGACGATGTTTCCTCATTCAGAACACAGTCCTTCCCTGAATGCGACCCTCTGAATACATCTCTTGACTCCTTTAACCACCAGCTTACAGGCGGTTTCGTGGGCCTTTACGATGAAAAAGGCGGTCTTATCGTAGCAAATGCCCGTCAGGTGCTTTCTTCCATGGCACACTGTCCCATGAGACTGGAAAAGGATAAAACCGTCAGAATGAATCCTTTCGGCACCTATTACGGCAAACAACGCAACCACTGGAGCCGTGCAAAGGGACAGATTCTCGATGCATATACCCTTGTCGCCGCTCAGGGTAAAAGTATAGCCCCCTCCTATAACGGAAGCAGTGAGACTGCACTTTTCGGTCTTTATCCTATGTCTGCGGAAGGTCTTAAGGAAAAAGAGAAAAATGAAATCTGTGCTTTCGCTGACGGCTCACTCATTACCGCACCCGACAGTTCTCCCCTCGCCCCCTTTACCAAGGATAATATCAGTGTAAGAGAAGGCAAGGCTGACGGAAAGAGCGAAGCCGACCTTAAAAATCCTGTTATGACAGGCTTCAATAAAAACCTCGGGCAATACATCAGAAAAGGTGTAAGAGGTATCGGACATATTGTTATAAGTCAGATAAAATCGAGAAAGTAAAAGACAGACCCCACCGAAATCGGTGGGGTTGATTTGTTATGAAAAACGAGGTTACAGCTCTTACACATTATAAGGCCTTTTCAATGGTGGAGAAGGTTTTCTCCGCTACCTCTGCGGGAGCATATTCCATCATCATATGTCCGCCATCAGCAAACTCATATACCACTGTACCCTCAGGGGCATTATCGATAATAGCCTGCAGATTATCAGCCATAGCTACCTTATCGTTCTGAGCAGTGATAATCACACAGGGAATATCCAGTGCTTTCAGCTTATCGAATTCGGGACCTCTGGTGTGAGTAGTCATAATGGAAATACCCGCACCTGTACCGGGCAGAGAAAGAGGAGCTGTCACACGGCTGAGGTCATAATCCTTAGCGTAAGCGGAATCGCTGAAGCTCACGGAAACGAAAAGCCTCACAAGGAAGGGAAACTTCAGACAGAAGCTCAGTATAACATTATAAACAGACTGCATCATCATACCGACAATGGGATTCTGAACACTTCCCTCGGTATGGGCTGAGGTCTGCGGTGCAAAAAGTACAAGACCTGTCACTGTTTCAGGATAGTCACAGGCAAGATTAACAGCAATACCGCCGCCCATAGAATGACCGCCAACTATCCATTCTCCGCCAAGTTCAGCCATAAGTGAGCCGATAAGCTCCTCACGGGAAAGAAGAGAAGTGCTGCTCGTTTCTCTGGACGAATAGCCGAAGTTCGGTGCATCTACGAGAACAGTTCTGTAACCCTTTTTCGCGTATTCATCTGCCACACCTTCGAGAGATACGCCGGAAAGGCAGAAGCCGTGAATGAGCAGAATCTGTTTTTCAGCTTCGGTATCAGGCTCGAATACTCTGTAATGAAGAGTGTAATCGCCTACTGTGTAAAAATCACTGTTTGCAAAAGGTTTTTCAGTGTCAACTGCAAAGGCTGCGGTGCAAATACCGAAAAGCATAAACGCTGACAAAATGAGTGAGATAAGTTTTTTCATATTTTCCATTCCTCCTTTAGTTATATGATAAAAGTCGCTGTGCCAATGCACAACGACTTTAATATGTAAGATTAATTAGCCCATAATACCGCCGAGGATTTCCTGAACTTTTAAAATGCCGAGTTTTGTATCACCGTTACAGAAGAGAAGACCGAAGATAGCGCCGAAGACTTTGCAAAGAATGTCAATAACCTTACCCATAGTATCATCTGCGGGGCCGTTCTGACCGTAGTAGGGGGTGAACTTTACTACACCGTCAGTATCTGCCATAGCCTGTGTGATTTCAACGTCTCTGCCTGCGAAGAGAGGATCTCTGGCATTTTTGTCGCTGTCGCACCACCAGCCCTTGAAGTCGAATGCTTCTGTATCAACTAACTCGGGAAGAGTTACTGTGCAGCCGAAATAGTACTGACCTGAATTTCTGGGAAGCATATAGAAGGAGCCGCTGTAGCTGTCCTTAACTTCAACGAAGCCTTTACCTGAAACATAAAGCTCTGTACCGGGATAAAGAGTGAAGCCTGCTGAGTTCGAGAAATACATAATGAAATCGTTTGTGCTGAGAGCACTTTTAACTTCTTCCTGTGAAGGGGGGATATAACTTTCTGCTGCTGATGCGCTCATACCTAATGTGCCGAAAAGCATCAGTGCTGCTAAAAGTACGGATAATAATTTTTTCATAATATTTACCTCCAATTGGAATATTTTTGTTTCCTACTTTGATTTGATTATATCACCACATTAAATAAAATTCAAGTCTTTTTTTCAAGTTTTATGATAAAATCAACAAAAATTAAAAAATTTTAATAGAATTTAACACACATACAACAAATCCACAAAAACAGATAATATTATGACAAAATTCTCTGAAAAATTACGCAAAAAATAAAGTCTTGACCAGATATTCTGTTGACTTGGAAAGATGTAGTATAGTATAATTTACTATATATGTAAACAAAGGAGATTAAAATATGAAGGATAAATTCGGCGTATTCTGGGGCTGGGGACCCTTCGGTAAAAAATATGCGGGTATTTCAAATATCGCAAAGCACGAAAAGTATGAGGGTATAAGATTTGACCTGTGCACCTGCCCTGCCGTTTCGGCTTTCGACATCAGAGTTCCCAATGTAACACTCCCCTCTGCCTACCACCCCTGGCTTTCAAATGAGGACTACAGCTTTTATTCCTACAGACACGACCTGGAATGGAAGGATAAGGTTTATGCAGATGTGTCTTACACACGTATTACAGATAACAGCATTTTAATAAGAACGGAAATAGTAAATAATTCCGATATAATCAAAAACTGCGTGGTCAACTATTTTTCCTCAGCGGAATATCCTCAGGATGCCTACACGGAGGTAAGTCTTCCCGAAAAGTGCGACTTTATCAACGCAGTAAACTACAGCGAATACGAGTATAACACCCGCCGCCCCTGGGATGAACAGAATGCAGACGGCAGAAAAAAGGGTGAATTTTTCGATAAGCGCTTTACGGCTGAGAAAGGTCTCGGCGACAGAGCAGAAAAATGGCATATGCCCCACAGAGTCATCAAGCCCTTCGGCGGTGAAAAAAATGACAGAGTGAGATACAATGTTACTGTTGAAAACGATTACGAAAATGCCCTTTTAGCTATCCGTTACAGAACAAGTGACATTTTCTACGAGCAGGGCAAGCAGGTCGGCGTTCACTACATAAACAGCAAAAATACTGCTACCTTTACTCTTAACGGTAACAAGACCATTTCTTTTACCCCCTGTGATGACCCCGAAATTATCTTTGTTTCTCTCGGTAAGCTCTGCAAGGGAGCGTTTGAGCTTTCATTAGCTTCCGAAGGTACGGGTGCTGCAGAATTCGACTTTTTCGCAATTGTGGAGGAAAAGGACAAGGATAAAATCTGCGTCACTTTAGAAAAGGTTGACTTTGTTCCCGAAATCTGTAACGAAAAACAGGAAAAGGGCTATCTGACTACTCTTAAATACAAAAAAATCGAAGGTGAATACCGTCTGCGTGTCTTCGATGACAATACCCGTTTCAGAGAAATAGAGACTGGTGCATTGGAGGACTGTATGACAGCGAGACTTTCCAATGCGGACGAGACCTTCGACGATGTTACGGAGAGCTTTACCGGTGCCTTCGGTCGTAAGCACAGTGATAATGGCTTTTTCCATAATGCCATCAGCCACACGATTTTCATTGAGCCTCACACAAGAGCAGTACAGTATGCGGTAATTTCAAAGGGTGAAGCGGAGTACGCCACCGAAAAGGAATACGAAAACCTTTACACCGAAATGAAAAAGACAGCTATTGATATTAAACTCAACAGTGAAGGCGAAAAGTATAAGCTCAGCAATCAGATTTTAGCCGCTACGGTTATGACAAATGCGGTTTACCCCATTTACAAGCACGGTGAATTCATCATCCACCACACCCCCGGTAAACGTTGGGACTGCCTTTACACCTGGGATTCGGGCTTTATAGGTCTCGGTATGAACGAAATCG
>JAZNMU010000115.1:0-29212 GCA_045579865.1 Acutalibacteraceae bacterium | reverse complement strand
TATTCATTGAGCCCATCGGTCCCGAAAGCGGTACACGTCCCCTTGATTTCGAATTCAACAAGGGCGTTGAAAGACTCTGCCGTAAGTACGGCGCACTCCTTATCTTCGATGAGGTTGTTACAGGCTTCCGTATCGGTATGTCAGGTGCTCAGGGCTACTACGGTGTAGAACCCGACCTCACCATCTTCGGTAAGGTTATCGCCGGCGGTTATCCCGGTGCAGGCGGTATCGGCGGTAAGAAGCAGTATATGCAGTACATGGGTGCAGGTCTTGATGCCAGCGGTATGAAGATCAAAAAGGCATTCTGCGGCGGTACTATGGCTGCTACTCCTCTTTCTTGCGTAGCAGGTTACTACACACTTGAAGAAATCGACAAGCAGAACGCTTGCCAGAAGGCCGGCATCATGGGTGACAGAATCACCGCAGGTCTCAATCAGATTATCGACAAGTACAACCTTCCCTTCGTAGCATTCAACCAGGGTTCAGTTTGCCATCTTGAAACTGTTGGTACAATGCACTTCTCAATTGACTGGGCTAAGCCTTGGGGCATTCCCACCGTACTCAAAGAAACCAGCGCTCGTAAGACTGCAATGACTCACATGGGTGCTGCTTATATGGCTGAGGGTCTTGTAACTCTTGCAGGCTCAAGACTTTACACATCAGCTGCATACACAGAAGAAATGATTGACGATGCTCTTGTTCGTTTCGACAAGGTACTTTCAAACATCGCTTGTGTAGGCGAATAATCTGAATTTATTCTATGAGGGCAGGCTTTTGCCTGCCCTTGACTAACTTAAAAGAGGTGCTAAAAATGGACATCTTAAAAGCAAAAGAAATAGTTGTTGAAGCAGGTAAACAGCTTGTTTCTACAGGTCTTATTGCCCGTACATGGGGTAACGTAAGCTGCCGTATCGACGACAAGCAGTTTGTTATCACTCCCAGCGGCAAGGCTTATGAAAGTCTTACTCCCGACGATATCGTTCTCGTTCAGATGGAAGATCTTTCCTATGAAGGCGATATCAAACCCTCCAGCGAAAAGGGCATCCACGCTCAGTGCTATCTTCACCGCCCTGACATAAACTTCGTAATTCACACCCATCAGGCAAATGCTTCCGTAGTGTCTGCTCTCGGCTGTGACATCAATAACATCGAAGGCTACAGCAAGGAACTCATCGGTGACAATATCCCCGTAGCTTCTTACGGTCTTCCCGGTACAGGTAAGCTCCGCAAGGGTGTAGTAGGTGCTCTCGAGCGCTCCAGCTCAAAGGCAGTTATTATGAAGCATCACGGTGCAGTTTGTCTCGGTACAGACTACGACGATGCTTTCAAGGTAGCAAACGAGGTAGAAAAGGTTTGTGCAGATTTCGTAGCAAAGAAATACACTGATGTTACAAGCAAGGTAACCGAAGGCTTCAGCGATGTTTATAACTATATCGTGGAAACCAAGGCAAAGGCTGAGCTTCCCAAAGCAAAGCTCACAGCTTACGACAGTATCAGAGTTGACGATGCAGTTATTCTTTCCGATAAAGAAGGCAATACTGTTTCCGTAGTAGGTCTCTGTCCCAAATGTGACGAGCTTATCAAGGGTGAGAAATATCCCTCAGAGGCAGACCTTCACAAGGCTATTTATAACAGCCGTGAGGACATCGGTGCCATTATTCACTCAGAAAAGGAAGCTATTACTGCCGCATCCAAAATCGGTGCCACAGTTAAGCCCTTCCTTGATGACTTCGCACAGATCGTAGGTGTTACAGTTAAGTGCGCTGAGTTCGATGCAGGTGATACTCTCAAATCCTCCAAAAAGGTTGCTAAGGCCTTAGGCGGTAAGAGCAGAAATGCTGTTCTTCTTAAGAACAACGGTGCAGTTTGCTGCGGACCTAATATGGATGAAGCAGGTGCTACTGAAATGGTTATGGAAAAGAACTGCAAAACATATATTGCAAGTGAACTTTTCGGCGGAACAAAGGCAATCGGCAAGTTTGACTCAGTACTTATGAACTTTGTTTACAGAGTTAAATATTCAAAACAGAAATAAAAAAGAAAACAGGAGAGAATAGGAATGAAAAAGTTTTCATCTCTTCTTCTGGCTTTGGTTATGATGTTCGGCAGCGTTACTTTTACAAGTAGCGCTGTTCCCGATATTAAACATAAACTTCAGTTCAGAGAAGACGGTACATTCAAAATTCTACAGCTTTCAGATATACAGGACTCTTTGTATTTCCGTCCTCTTACGAAGATGTTTATAAACGACCTTTTAGATAAGACTCAGCCCGACCTTGTGGTGCTGACAGGAGATAATATCGGTCCCTACAATGCACACTTTAAATGGTCTAACAAACTGCTTATAAAAACTTTTATGAGTATTTTTGAGGAAAGAGGCGTAAAAGTAGCCGCAGTTTTCGGTAATCACGATTCAGAAAACAAATGTAATAAGGACGAGCAGTTCGAGTTTTACAAGGAATATCTTTGCTTTATGGGCTACGAGACAGAAGCAGCAAAGGCTCTTTCAGGCTGCGGTACATACAATATTCCTATTATGTCAAGCAAGGATAATACCAAGAAAGCATTTAACCTTTGGTTTTTCGACTCACAGGAATACAACGAGGAAAATGACCTGGGCGGCTACGGCTGTGTTCAGAAGGATCAGATAGAATGGTACGAGGAAACAGAAAAAGCTCTTGCCAAGGAAAACGGCGGAAAGCCCATACCTTCTCTTGCTTTCCAGCATATTATCGTTCCCGAAATCTGGGAGGTTCTCCTTAAAACAGGCGAAGCAGATGAAGAGGGCAAAATCCTCAGCACCACAGATGATTATGTAAAGGAATACTCTGCAGTAAAGGGAACTTCCGTTTACACTCTTCCTGAAAAATACAGAGGCGAGGACTCTTTTCTCAGTGAAACTCCCTGTCCTCCCGAATATTCTAACGGTCAGGTGCAGGCTATGATAGAGAACGGTAAGGTTCTCGGTATAGCTGTCGGTCACGATCATAAAAACAGTTTTGTTATTCCCTATAATGGCGTGGATATTATTCAGACTCCCACAGTAGGCTTCGGCTCCTACGGTGACGAAAACCGTGGTGCGAGACTTATCACTCTCAATGAGAAAGACCTTTCCGAATACGAAACGGATGTAATCTTCTTCAGAGATTATTACACTACTGACGATAAGGCTTTCAATAACCGTGTAATTGCAAACAACGACAAATATTCCGTTCCTACAAGACTCTGGTCTATGGTTAAATGGTGGTTTTACAGCATATTTTGATATGATTACAAACAACGATTATGAAAAGGCTGTTCTTATTGTTGAATTCATAAAAGAAATCAAAGACAGAACGGCTGAAAAAGAAAGCATAACTGATGTATTGTTTAAACCTACAAAAAAAGGTTATGAAGTCAGCTTTTCCGAGAGTGGTAAAAATGTTAGATTCACTGTTGAGGTTAAGGGCTTTTTCGTGAAAAAACTGATAATCAGAAAGTTCACTGACGCTAAAATGACAGCGTCATACAAAGGTCACAACAAAGAGGAAATCTCGCGTTGCATAGATTTGATTTTAAGTGAATAAAAAGAGAACTGCAAAAGTCGGTCTGACTAATGCAGTTCTTTCATTTTTTACAGAGTGTTCATCCACACTCTCATCTGATTTTCGCCTCTGTTGCCCCAAAGGTAATAGGGTATAGCCTTAAGAGCACAGGGTGTGTATGTAGGTTCCTTTTCACTGTAGAGGCTGTCTTCGCACTCTGCCTTATAACCGTCAATTTCAAGCATAACCATTTCGCCTAAGGTGACATCGGTTATGGCTTTTTCTTTTATGAGAGCATTTCTTTTAAGTGAAAGTGAGAGTATATCTCCGTCGTTATCGATGCCCTCGAAGCAGTAAACGAGAGGTCCTCGCATAATAGCTGTCATACCCGTCAGAGAGGGAACCTTTCTGTCGGCATAGATAAATTTCGCTGTGCCGTCGAGGATGAGGGTAATTTTGTCTCCATCGGCTACGGAGAAGTAAACATAGCCGTTCTTTTCTTCTGCAGAGGCTTCCTTTGAGTTAATTTTAAGTGAGTATGTTTTACTCCATTGTGGAATTCTCACGGCGAGTCTGCATTTACCTGAAACGGTATACTTAACCGTAAAATCATAGGGGTAGTCCGTTTCACAGTTAAGGGTTACTCCGTTTCTGAATTTTACTTTACCGTCGCAGAAAAGGTGGCAGTAGCAGGTGTTTTCATCCTCTCCGTAGGCATAGGTGCCTAAAGAGGAAACAAGTCTTGCCACATTAGGGGGACAGCAGGCACAGGTGTACCACTTCGGCCTTTGTGTTAAAACATGGCGGTGGGTACAGGCTTTCTGAGATATACCGGGAATAACCTCGAGGGGGTTTACATAGAAAAATCTTTCGCCTGTTACCTCCATTCCTCCAAGGACAGTGTTATAAAAGGCTCTTTCCATTATATCGGCATATTCGCCGTTGATTTCATTCTGAAGCATCTGCCTTGCAAAGAACATAAGACCGATGGAGGCACAGGTTTCGCCATAGACAGTATCATTCGGCAAGTCATAATCTACTGTAAATGCCTCTCCGTGTACCGTGGAGCCTATAGCTCCTGTTATGTACATACGCTTTCTCACTATACTGTGCCATAGATTTTTACAGGCTTCATAAAGTTCGTTGTCATCTGTTCTTGCGGCGAGGTCAGCTATAGCCGTGTAGAGATATACGGCGCGCACCGAATGACCTACGGCATCCGTCTGCTCTCTTACGGGAGCGGCACTCTGCTGATATTCGTGATTCCGACCGTCACCGTTCCACACAGTCCAGTTACGGCTCTGTCTTTCCTTTTCGTAGTAATGAGGATCTACACCTCTTATGTCTATGAAGTGTTTGGCGAGAGCAAGATATTTTTCCTCTTTTGTCACTTCGTAAAGGCGAAGGAGTGCGAGCTCGATTTCGGGATGGCCCGGATAGCCCTTGTGACCGCCTTTTACGAAAACATCATAGATATGGTCGGCATTTTTCATCATTATTTTTAAAAGATTATCCTTGCCTGTGGCCTCATAATAGGCACAGGCGGCTTCCATAAAATGACCGCTGCAGTAAAGCTCGTGACCCTCGAGGATGTTTGTCCAGCGTTTATCCTTATCCTTGACCGTGTAGTAGGTGTTAAGATAACCGTCTTCATCCTGTGCCGAGGCGATAATGCTTATTAATTCATCAGCGGTGTTTTCTAACTCTTCGTCGGGAAAAACTGCAAGAGAATATGCTACAGCCTCGAGCCATTTGGCGGCATCGCTGTCCTGAAAAACCATACCGTAAAAACCATCGTCTGTGTCTTCTCCTCTGAGGGCTTTGGCAGCGTTTATAAAGTTTTTTACCACGTGGCTTTTTTCCGTGTCTTCGTTAAGGTCATTAAGCACCCTGTACTGGTAGGGAATGACCTTGTCTTTTATAAGTCTCTGATACTTTCCCGTAAAGCCTTTGCCGGGTGAGTAGGCGAGGGGAGATATTTCCTTATATGTTTTCATATTTTTCATCCTTTGCGGAGTTTTTTTAAAATTGTAGCACGGTTTTTAAGTAAAAGCAACAAAAGATTATTTTGATAATTAAATACTATGCTTAGTTTACACTTTATTCATAAAGGTTTGCTATAATCAATTATAATTGTCTAATTATGTGCAATTTTGCTTTTTTTTATAAAACGGAAAGAATATTTTCATCGGAGGTAAACGGACCTTGATACGACTTTTTAAATATCTGAAACAGATTAAAAAGCCCGCTATAGCGGCTATGATTTTCGTGGTGCTTTCACAGGTAAGCTCCCTTTCTCTGCCTCTTCTTATGTCAGAGATAATCAATAAAGGTATTAAAAACGGTGACATTCCTTACATAATAAAGGTGGGCGCAATTATGATGTGTCTTTCCGCCTTCGGTGTGGGCGTTTCCGTCCTTAACAGCTATTTCTCCAGTAAGACCTCTGCCGCCTACGGCAAGCTGCTGAGAAGAGAGCTTTTCCTAAAGGTGGAATCTCTTTCGCAGACTGATATTGACAAGATAGGAACACCTTCACTCATTACCCGCTGTACCAACGACGTAAAGGTTATTCAGGACTTTGTTCTCACCTGTCTTCGTATGATTATTTCCGTTCCCATAATGCTCGTCGGCGGTGTGGTTATGGCATTTATTCTTAATGCGAAGCTTGCTACGGTTATCTTTGCCGTTATACCCGTTATTGCTGTAATTGCTGCTATAGTTATAAAAACTGCAATCCCCATTTTCAGAAAGAGACAGAAGCTCATCGATAATGTGAACAGCTTTATGCGTGAAAAAATAAACGGCATAAGAGTTATCAGAGCCTTCGGCAGAATGGAAACTGAGGATGAGAAGTTTGACGGCACAAACAACGAGCTTTCAGGGCTTACCCTCAAATTTCAGCGTTTTATGGCTGTTCTTATACCTGTATGTATAGTTGTAATTATCATCGCTCTGGATTTACTTATTCTCATTGCTGCAAGAAATTACGACAAGCTTGACTATATTCTTGACGCCGCAAAGCTTTCCACTGCTATAGGCGACCTGCAGGCATTCGTAATTTATATGATAATGATAATTTCCTCTATGACCATGGTAGCGGCCATGTTCGTTATCGTTCCCCGTGCACGAATTTCCGCTAACAGAATTATCGAAATACTTGACATCGTACCTGTTATCACCGAGCCAGAAAAGGCAGAAAAGACCGTTGAAGGTAAAAAAGGTACTGTTGAGTTCCGGAATGTTTCCTTCGGCTATGCCGACGCAGAGGAAAAGGTGCTTTCAGGCATTTCCTTCACAGCTGAGGCAGGAAAGGTTACTGCTATTATCGGCGGTACGGGAAGCGGTAAGAGTACACTCGTTAATATGATTCCTCGCTTCTACGATGTAACGGAAGGTGAAATCCTTTTCGACGGTACCGATGTAAGAAAGCTCAGTCAGGATGACCTTCGTTCACGCATAGGCTTTATTCCCCAGAAGGCCTGTCTTTTCAGCGGTAGCGTAGAAGAAAATCTCCGTTACGGCGACGAAAATGCCACAGAGGAAAGAATGAGACTCGCTCTCGATATCTCTCAGAGCAGTGAGTTTGTGGACAAGCTTCCCGAGGGAATAAACACCTTCGTAAGCCAGAACGGTACAAACCTTTCGGGCGGTCAGAAGCAGCGTCTTTCCATCGCTCGCGCTCTTACCAGAGATGCAGAGGTTTACATTTTCGACGACAGCTTTTCTGCTCTCGACTTTTCCACCGATGCCAAGCTCCGTAAGGCTATCAAGGAAAACCTTACAGCTACGGTTATAATCGTGGCACAGAGAGTCGGTACCATCATCGATGCTGACCGCATCGTAGTTTTAGACAGAGGCAAGATATGCGGTATGGGTACCCATAAGGAGCTTATGGAAAACTGTAATTTATACCGTGAAATTTATGATTCTCAGATAGAAAAGGAGGAAGAATAATGAACGAAAAACAGATTTCCTCCAAAAAAGAAGTAACTACATACTCAGGCGATAAATACGCCGCTTACAGAGAAGAAACCAAAACAAAAAAAGAAAAGCCGAAAAACTTACTTCAGACAGCTAAAAAGCTTCTCGCTTTCCTTAGGGGTAAGGAGCTTGCTCTTATCATTACGGCTGTATGTGCTGCCGTCAGTGCATATCTTACTATTTTAGGACCCGAATATCTCGGTGACATCATCAATGTTCTCGATGAACAGATAAAAAACAAGCTCGCAACGGGCAGTATGGATTTCACTCCCATTTACAGCATACTCATTACTATACTTGTAATCTATTCCTTAAGCTCAGTTTTCGGCTTTGTACAGCATTACATTATGGCGGGAGTGGTACAGAAGCTTATCACCGACATCCGTTATAAGCTCAACCGTAAGCTGTCCAGACTCCCTCTGGCTTACTTCGACAATCATAACAAGGGCGACATATTAAGCCGAATGATTAACGACGTGGATAATATGAACAACACTCTGCAGAACAGTATACTGCAGATTATCACCTCTGTCGTCACCTTTGTCGGCATTCTCGCCATTATGATAAAAATCAGTTTTTCTCTTACTCTCGGATCCCTTTCGCCTTTCCCCATCTGTATAGTTATCGCACTCGTTATCCTGAATTTCTCCAAGGTTTATTTCAGAAAGCAGTGGAAGGTTACAGGCGATGTAAACGGACATATTGAGGAGATGTTTACGGGACACAAGATAGTAAAGGCCTTCGGTCACGAGAGAAAGGCTATAGAGGAATTCGACATTATAAACGAAGAGCTGTACAATACAAGCCGTAAGGCACAGTTCCTTTCAGGTATTCTCGGTCCGCTTATCAGCTTCGCAAACAATGCAGGCTATGTAATCATCTGTGTAATCGGCGGCTATCTCATCGTAAAGGAAAAGCAGAACGTAGGTGACATCACTGTTTTCATCGCATATTCTAAGCTGATTATGCAGCCTATCGTTGACCTTAGTAATATTTCAAACAACCTTCAGTCCTCTCTTGCCAGTGCAGAGCGCGTGTTCGATGTGCTTGAGGCTGAGGAAATCGTGCCTGACAGCGAAAATCCCGAAGTAATAGAGACAGGCTCATCCATCACCTTCAAGGATGTCTGCTTCTCATATCTTCCCGAAAAGCCCCTTATTGAAAACTTCAATCTTCAGGTTGAAAAGGGACAGCTTGTGGCCATCGTCGGTCCTACGGGTGCGGGCAAGACAACTATAGTAAATCTGCTTATGAGATTTTACGAAATCCAGAGCGGTGAAATCCTTTTAGACGGTGTCAATATAAAGGACCTTACGAGAAACAATTTAAGAAAAATCCTCGGCATGGTGCTTCAGGATACCTGGCTTTTCAAGGGTACTATAAGAGAAAACATAATGTACGGTAAGCCCGATGCTACGGAGGAAGAATTCCTTGATGCTGTCAAGGCGGCAAAGGTTGATAAGTTTGCTCTTACTCTTTCAGACGGATATGACACGGTACTGGAAGAAGAAGGCTCAAACATTTCCGCAGGTCAGAGACAGCTTATCACTATCGCAAGAGCGATTCTTTCCTCGCCTGATATTCTCATTCTCGATGAGGCTACCTCTTCTGTTGATACGAGAACTGAGGTTCAGATACAGAAGGCTATGACTAACCTTATGAAGGGCAGAACCAACTTCGTTATTGCTCACCGTCTTTCTACTATCAGAGAGGCCGATGTTATCATCGTGATGAATGAGGGCAGAATTATCGAAACAGGTAAGCACAGCGACCTTCTAAAGGAAGACGGCTTCTATGCTGAGCTTTACAATTCACAGTTTTCTGTTTAACCGTTCAGAAAACTGACCATACTTTCGGGAAAGGGGGAGTTCAATGAAAAACAAAGTATACAAAAACGGTCTGAGAGTATTTTATGACTGCAGACCTGACAGCCGTTCAGCTACCGTAGGTATATGGGTAGCAAGCGGCTCCAAAAATGAAAACGACCGTAATAACGGCATATCTCATTTCATTGAGCATATCCTTTTTAAAGGCAGTAAAAACCGTACAGGCTTCGAAATTGCCGAGGGTATGGACGAAATAGGTGCTTCCTATAACGCATATACTACCAAGGAATACACCTATTTTTATGTGAAAGCACTGGATTATCAGCTTATGAAGGCAACAGATTTGCTGTTTGATCTTTTTAAAAATCCCCGTCTCGATGAAAACGACATCGAAACCGAGAAGGGTGTTATTCTCGAGGAAATAGCTATGTGTGAGGATGACCCCTCAGAGAAATGCTTCGATGTGGCAGAAAATGGTATTTATGAGGGAAGCGGTCTTGCCTATGAAATATTAGGAACGAAAGAAACCGTTTCGAATATGAAAAAAGAGGATTTCCTCTCTTATATGGATACCTACTATGTTCCCGAAAGAACTGTAATTGGTGTCAGCGGTAACTTTAAAGAAGAGGAAATTGAAGAAAAGATACAGGAATACTTCGGTGCAGAGAAAAACACCGATAATCCCATAAAAACAGAGAAGGAGCCCTTTACTCCCGATGTGAGAACTCTTACAAAAGACGTGGAGCAGACACACATCCTTATGTCCTTCAAGGGCATTCCCGTGGAGCACAAGGATCTTTATCCGCTGCAGATTTGCTCCTTTGTTTTAGGACTCGGTCCTTCCTCTATGCTCGGCAGAAGAATCAGAGAGGAGCTTGGTCTTGTTTACGGTATTGAGTCATTTCTGGTAAGATTTGCAGGCGGCGGCACTATAGAAATTTCTATGAGCTTAGCGCCCTCATCTGAGGAAAAGGCCATAAGGGAAAGTCTGAAAATTATCTCTTCTTTGGAAAAGTCACTTACCGAAAGACAAGTAACCATTGCTAAAGAAAAGCTCGCTTCGAGCTTCATAATGTCCAGAGAACAGCCACAGTCTAAGTTTTCGGCTACAGGCTATAATATGCTTCTTTTGGGGAAGGAAATAACCGATGATGAAATTATCGAGGCAGTAAGAAGTGTGACCTTGGACGATGTGAAAAGAGTAGCAAGGGAATATTTCAGAATTTCTGAAATGAGCTTCACTGCTGTAGGCAAGGTTTCCGAAAATGAAAAGTATAAAAGAATAATATCGGAATTTATAAAAGAAGGCGAATAAAAATGAATCCTATTTCCAAGGCAAAAAGATTAGTGGTCAAGGTAGGCACCTCGACCCTTACATACGAAACAGGTAAAATAAATATAAGAAGAATGGTAAAGCTCTGCTCAGTTCTTGCTGACTTACATAATTCGGGCATTGATGTTGTTCTGGTCACGTCAGGTGCCATCGGTGTAGGTGTAGGCAAGTTAGGTCTTTCCGAAAGACCTAAGGATATCCCCGGCAGACAGGCGGCAGCTACGGTAGGTCAGTGCGAGCTGATGTTTATGTATGACAAATTCTTCGGCGAAAACGGTGTAAAAACAGGTCAGCTTCTCATTACCAAAAGTGACATAGAGAACGAGAAAAGAAGAGAAAACCTCGAAAATACCTTCGAAAAGCTTTTCGAATACGGTGCAGTTCCTATCGTAAATGAAAATGACTCTGTAGCTACTGAGGAAATAGTTTACGGTGACAATGACAGCCTTTCCGCCATCGTTGCAAGACTTATAAAGGCACAGGGACTTATTATTCTTTCAGATATTGACGGACTTTTTGACGACAATCCAAACGAAAATCCCGATGCTCAGCTTATTCCCGTGGTAAGAGAGATTACCGATGAAATCAGAAAACTCTGCGGCGGTGCAGGCACAAACAGGGGCACAGGCGGAATGATAACGAAAATTCACGCCGCCGAAATTGCTACAGATGCAGGCATTCCTACGGTAGTAATGAACGGTACACAGCCTCAGGATATATATAAACTCATTGACGGACACAATACAGGCACACTTTTTACTGCGAAATAAGGTGATAAATATGCTTACAAATATCGGTATAAAAGCAAAGAAAGCAGAACGCTTTCTGATGACTGCTTCGTCATCCCAAAAGAATAAGGCTCTCGGTATTATCGCTGACGAGCTTACGGCAAACTGTGATTACATACTTTCGCAGAATGCTCTTGATATTAAAAACGGCAGAGAAAAGGGTATGAGCGAATCACTCATTGACCGTCTCAGCCTTACTGACGACAGAATAAAGGGTATAAGCGATGCGGTGAGACAGATTATTTCTCTCGATGATCCTTGTGGAAAGGTAATCAGCGGCGGTGTGAGACCCAACGGACTCAAGATAGAAAAGGTCAGTGTGCCTCTCGGCGTTATTGCCGTAATTTTCGAGGCAAGACCCAATGTTACCGTGGATGCGGCTGCTCTCTGTCTCAAATCCGGTAATACGGTTATTCTCCGTGGTGGTAAGGAAGCCATTAATTCAAACAAGGCCATGGCTGAGGTTATGAGAAAGGCTCTCGTAAAGGCGGATTTTCCCGAGGACTGCATTCAGCTCGTTGAGGATACATCCAGAGAGTCTGCTACAGCACTTATGAAAATGAACGACTATGTGGATGTTCTTATTCCCCGAGGCGGTTCAGGTCTCATAAAAGCCTGTGTGGAAAATTCAAGCGTTCCCGTAATCGAAACAGGAACAGGTAATTGCCATATTTATGTAGATAAGGATGCAGACCTTCAGATGGCTGTGGATATTATCTATAACGCAAAAACCTCCAGACCCTCCGTATGTAATGCCTGTGAAAGCCTTGTAATCCATAAGGATGTGGCAGAAAAGGTGCTTCCTGCAATTTTTGAAAGACTTAAGGAAAAGGATGTAATTTTCCACGGCGACACAAAATGCCGTGAGATTCTTCCCAATGCTTTCGAGGCTAAGGAAGAGGATTTCGGAAAGGAATATCTTGGCTACGAAATCAGTGTTAAGGTGGCAGAGGATATCGGTGAAGCCATTGAACATATTATGAAGTATTCCAGCGGTCACAGTGAATGTATTATCACTGATAATTACCTTGCGGCAAATCTTTTTACTGCATCAGTGGATGCCGCGGCGGTTTATGTCAATGCTTCGACAAGGTTTACCGACGGCGGTGAGTTCGGATTCGGTGCAGAAATCGGAATTTCTACGCAGAAGCTCCACGCCAGAGGTCCTTTGGGTCTTCCCGAGCTTACCTCACAGAAATACATTATCAGCGGTAACGGTCAGACGAGGTGATAAAATGGAACACGCAAAGAAAAAATCTCCTCTTAATTTTATAGTCGGTCTTGCTGTGATTATCTTTACGGTTATCGGTATTATCAGTGTGATTGATTTCGCATCTGATAAGGTCCGTTCTGCTGCCAACAAAGCCAGACAGGAACAGGCTCAGATTTATGAGGATTTTATATCTCCCGTTATAATGAATGATCCGGACACCTTTGACGATATAACCAAGGCAAACCTGCAGCAGCTTCTTTCTATTGCAATATGGTCCGTAATTGATGACGGTGCAGAGCCTGAAAAATATGAATACACCGATGGCGGTATGCTTATGCCTCAGAAGGACGTAGAGGATGAATTTGTTTCGCTTTTCGGAAGTGAGATTCCTGTCAGTCACAGTACCGTTGACGGCGGTGACGGCGTTACTTTCAAATACAGTAAAAAGAAACAGTGCTATGTTATCCCTATTACAGGTATTATGCCTATTTATCTTCCTGATGTAACAGAAATCGATGAAAAGGATAATTCTGTAGTCCTCACGGTCGGCTATCTTGCTTCTGCCGATTGGGTGCAGGACAGTGAGGGTAATATGGTGCCTCCCGAGCCGGGTAAATACATGAAAATTACTCTCGGTAAAAACAGTGATGGCAGTATTTTTGTAAAAGCTATACAGAATGCTGACTGAATCATTAAGGAATTGTTTTGTGAAAATTAATATTTTTATTATTCCTTGACTTTTTGTAAAAAAAACTATATAGTTATATTATGATAGGTGTGGTGTCTTTAATAATAAAATCCCTTCAGGATAACGCACCCTTGTACTCAGCAAAAGTACAAAAAAACTAAGGAGGTAACATTATGAAAAAAACTTTTAAAAAGCAGTTAGTTCTTTTCGCTGCAGTGATGGTACTGATGACTGTCGCTATGGTTATGCCTGCTTCAGCTGAGGAGACATTACCTCAGTGCGAAATTCATAACAGAGCAGATCTTACACCGATTGTTTATGCGCCTACCTGTACTCAGAAGGGCTACACACAGTGGTACTGCGAAACATGTAAGCAGATCATTATCGGTAAGCCTTACAAAGAAGATGTAACAAAGGAAACCGGTCATAACTATGCAGTTTCTTATGTTCTCGAGGACGGTGCGTATAAAAGAGTTCGTACCTGTACAAATGATATGTGCCAGAGAGCAGAAGGCGATCTTCCCGAAATCAGAAATTCTGTAGCAGAAGACGGCAATGCAAAGTATTATCTTGTAGAATATTGGAACTCTTATGCGCTCCCTGCCGAAGATGCTGCTGACCATAAAGAGTATTTTAATCAGGAATTCTATGTGAAAGAATCACCCAGCACATGGATCAGCATAAAATATACAGAGGAGCAGTTTTTCCCTGTTGGCAGAAAAGTAAATGTTGACGCTACCAAGGCTGAACCTGAGAGCAAGTTTGAAATAATCGATGAAAACGGTGAACTTAAGCTTTATGCTCAGGACGGTGCAGCTCTTCCCAGATATTCAGGCCTGACCCCTAAAAGAAATAAGGATATGACTTACGGAAGATTTACCTTCAGAGAATGGGTGCCTGAAATAAGCGGGTCAAAAATGCTTTGCAAAGCAGAGTTCGACTATGAGACAGTGGATGTTACCGCTACCTTCTATGACGGAAACGGTGCGGATATTTTCTCTAAGACCGTTAAGTACGGTCAGCCTGTTGCTTACAGCACAGAGCACGTATATCCCTCAAAGTCTACCGACCAGTATAACAGCTATACATACACTAACTGGCTTTTAGGTAAAGACGGAATCAGAACCTTCGGTCTTTATGACAGTGTTAACCTTTATTTCAGCACAGACGTAAGACCTCAGTTTGCTTCTACACCCAATTTATATACCGTAGAAATAGAAAACTCAAAGGGTGAGCTTCTCGGTACAGGTACAGGTGTACAGATGGATAAAAGCATCAGAAATATAATCAGTGAAGCAAATATTAAGGATGATGCATTTAAACTTCCCAGAGACAAACAGTATATTTATACCCAGGAGCCTAACAAATGGCAGATTACAAAGGTAAACGGAAAGGCTGTTTCCTCTACGGTTTACATCAATTCTGACGCTTTTGCACTCAACCGTAACATTTATGTTGTAGATGAAGAAAGCCAGACTCTCAAAGAAATTATTTTCAGAGGCGGAGAGACAATTACATTAGCTCCTGTATACAAAAAGGATATCGTTATTTACTCCTTTACTGTAAAAATCAGAACGAATTACTTCGCTAAAGAGGATGTATACGACCATAACAGCGGTATTGTAACCTCTGACATTCTCGATAAGTTCCTTATTACAATTAAGGACGGAAGCGGTAATATTCTCGCTCAGGGCACTACAAATAAAGACGGTGAATGTTCTCTGAATGTGGCATACACTGACACTTTGATTTTCATTGCTCAGACAAAGAACAATACAAAGTATTACGGTGAACACACACTTTCTCTTAAGTACAGCAGTGAGGAATCCATAGAGAACACTCTCAGAAACGGCGTATCAATCGCTCCGAGAGTAACTGAAGAATGGCTCGCAGGTGAAAAGCAGTGCGGATGTATCTGTCACTCCTTCCTGAGCTCTCTTGTAATCAGAATATATAATATTCTTTACAGAATCTTCGGTATCAAGTATGTATGCTGTGACGACCTCTTCATAACCTTCGGTGATGTACTCGCATATACCAAATAATTTATAACAAACAAAGGCGTTACCTTTAAGGTAGCGCCTTTTTTATTATAATGTTTTAATTTTAACCGAAGAGCTTTACACTCATATATCTTTCGCCGGAGTCAGGTAAAAGAGCCACGATGTTTTTTTCTTCGTTTTCTTCTCTTTCTGCAATTATCTTTGCACCGTGAAGTGCCGCGCCTGAGGAAATACCAACCAGAAGCCCCTCTGTCTGTGCGAAGGTACGGCAGTCGGAGAAAGCATCCTCCGTTTTTACGGTAATGACCTCATCAATGACGGACATATCCAGATTTTCAGGAATGAAGTTAGCACCGATGCCCTGTATACCGTGTGGGGCGGCTCTGCCTTCGGTAATGAGAGGGGAGTCAAAGGGTTCAATGCCGATAACCTTTATGTCGGGATTTTTTTCTTTAAGGTATCTGCCCGTTCCCGATATTGTACCGCCCGTACCTATGCAGGCGATGAAGATGTCAATTTTGCCTTCTGTATCATCGTAAATTTCGGGACCGGTTGAAAGGATATGACTTTCGGGATTATCGGGATTATCGAACTGAGAGGGGATGAGGCTGTTAGGTGTAGCTTCTCTGAGTTCTTCCGCTTTTTTTATGGAGCCGAGCATACCATCTTTGCCCGGTGTCAGCACTATCTCTGCACCGTATGCACGCAGAAGCTCCTGTCTTTCCACACTCATAGTGTCAGGCATAACCAAAATTGCCTTATAACCCATGGATGCTGCCACAGCGGCAAGACCTATACCGGTGTTACCGCTTGTAGGTTCGATAACCGTACCGCCTTTTTTTATCAGTCCCTTTTCCTCTGCTCTGAGGAGCATATTGACCGCTACCCTGTCTTTGACGGAGCCGGCGGGGTTAAAGTATTCGAGCTTAGCGTAAAGATTTCCTTTTATACCTGTCTCATGGGCGAAGGAGGAGGCTTTCAGAAGGGGGGTTTTACCTACCAGAGAGCAAAAGCCTTCATAAATCATAATATCACCTTATTTTTCACCTAAAAGTTTTGCCAGCTCATCCATAAAGGTGTTGATATCCTTGAACTGACGGTAAACGGAAGCGAAACGGACATAAGCAACCTCATCGAGAGTCTTCAGTCTGTCCATAACAAGCTCACCGATATGTACCGAGGTAACCTCACGGTCTAAAGAATTCTGAAGCTCTGCCTCAATTTCAGTAACTATTTTTTCCATCTGCTCGATGGAAACAGGTCTTTTTTCACAGGCACGGAGCATACCGTTGAAAAGCTTCACACGGTCAAATGCCTGTCTTGACTTATCTTTTTTTACGACGATAATGGGCACACTTTCGATGATTTCGTATGTGGTAAAGCGCTTACCGCAGGAAATACATTCACGGCGACGGCGTATTTTTTCGCCTTCATCCGTAGGCCTCGAGTCGATAACCTTGCTTTCTTCATAACTGCAAAAAGGACACTTCATTTTAAAAACTCCTTTATCTGTATTTTATCCCTGACGCACCTTTTTTAGAATTGCATCAAGATATTTTGCACTTTGTGTGATTTCTCTTTTCCTTGAGTAACCGTCGGAATAAAGCTCTATTATATATTTGCCGTTATATCCCGCTTTATGAAGAAGGGAGAAAAGATTTTCGAAATCGAAAAGCCCTTCCTCACAGGGAGAGATACAGTCCATCTGTTCACTGTAATCGCTTAAGTGAACATGAACAATATTATTTTTCATTATATCGATAAACTCTTCGGGACTATAGCCTGCACGCCTGGCCTGCTTAACATCGAGAACCATTTTATAGCTGTCGCCGAGCTGTTCCTTCATAAAACGGCTGAAATCGGGTGTGGCAGAGATAAAATTCACCACATTTTCGTGAGCGACACAGCATCCGAAACTGCGTGCCGTTTCGGCAATTACTGAATAACGGCGTGCATATTCTGCCATATCTATATCAAAAAGCTTTGCCGCACCGTGCATTACTATATACTTTGCACCCAGAATGTTTGCTGCTTCAAAATAACGCTTGTAGTTATCCATAGCATCGCCGAAGCGTCTTTTGTAGGCGCTGAAAAAGTCATAGCCCTCGCCGAAGGAGGCGTATGGGTGGAGAGAAACCACATCTATTCCGTAGGCATCCTTTACGGTTTTAAGCTCTTTTATAAAGGCAGGACGAAGCTCAGAATATGCATTGAAGAAAATTTCACAGTGATTGAAGCCAAGCTCAGCTATGTGAAGAAGGGAACGCTCTGTTTCCAGAGGGTAAAAGCATGCTGAGGAAGCACCTATTTCCATTTTCTCTGCACCTGCCTTTCTCTGATATAGTTATCTTTTATATTATATCAAACTCTTTTCGAAAATACAACAGAAAAAGGGAGGTGCAGAAGAAAAAATTAACAGAAACTAAACTGTTCTGTCTTCTGTCAGGAGAAGATAGAGGTATGAGAGCAGATTCCAGGTGTTTTTGTCTGTTTCACCTGTTGCGGCATTCCCTGTAAGAGTCTGAAAAACAGTTATCAGTCTTTCGGTATCATCTGTGTAGTCCTGTGAAAGCACTGCACCGCCAAAGTTTTCGTAAAAATCGGAAAGGCGTAAAAGCATTAGGTTTATGTTTCTGTTAAGATGGCTCGCTTTTCCTTTTTTTAACGGAAAATCTCTGTTTGTGACAGGTGCTGTCTGTACGGGCTCGGAAAGGATGAAAACGGCCTTGTCACTTTCCTCCAGAAGCTTATTCCAGGTGTCAAAGTCTACCTTGCCTGTCTGCGGAAGAAGATGCTTACGCTGAAATACGGTAACACTTTCCGCTGTTTCCTCCCCGAAAATGCCGTCGGGGACAAGAGAGGGGATTTCACTGTCGATGCGGGAAATATTTCTGATATAGCTTTGTATTTCATATACTGCTGCGTCCATATTATGCCTCCTGTGAAAGTTCTCTTCCGGGGTACTGCCGCAGAAGTCTCTGCTGACCCTCTCTTACGGTGGAATAGGCATCTGCCAGAGTATTCCAGGTTCTTTCGTCTACTGTGCCTGTCTGAGGCAAGGAGAAAATCCGCTGAAATTCTCTTAGGGCATTTTGTGTTCTGCGGTCAAAGATATTATTTGATGAAACAGGCGGTATGTCGAAGAAAACCCGTGAAAGATAGGAAAGATAGCTTTTGAAGGTGGCAACAGAGGGTCCCACATCGCCCTGACGTAGAACAACTCCCGGGAAAGGCTCCGTAGGCACACGGTCTATTTCTCGTCTGTCCTCAAGATAGTCTACTATACCTTTATAGGCATCGTAGAGACTTTCCCATGTGGTCTTGTCTACCTCTCCTGTTACGGGTAAGCCCTTATATCGCTGAAATGCACTGACCTGATTGGCTGTGTTCTGTCCGTAAACTCCGTCGGTGTTGACAGGGGCCACGAAGTCCACAAACTGACTGATAAGAGTCAGGAAGAACTGGACCGTGACCACCTGACCGCCCTGTGAACCTATACCGAGGGCACCTCTGAACTGCTTGGGTATGTTTTCATAACTCACGCCCTCGCTGTCCAGCTCTGCCAGTCGGGTTACAGCATCGTAAATATAAATTATTCTGTACCAGGTAGCCTTGCCTACGATGCCGTCGGGAGAAAGGGAAAAGATACGCTGAAAGGAACGCACTGCATTCTCCGTGCTTTCGTCAAAGGCTCCGTTTATGACAGGGATTTTCGGTATAGCAGGGTAGTTTGCTGATATTCTGTTAAGGTAAATCTGTATACGCCGTATGTTTTCGTTAAGCTGACCTCTTTCCAGCGGAGTGCCGGGATAAGAGGGGAGATTGTCGCCTACTGGGGCGTTCACCACGATTTCAGTATCTTCTCCGTAGTAATATTTAAGTATATCTATGTCCGAATATCCTCTTTCAGCCAAAGTTACGCTTCCCCACTGGGAGAGACCGTCACAGGCAACCTCTCTGCCGTCACAGTAGGCGGTGAAATATGGATTTACAGTGCCTTCCTTTCGTACATAGTCATTAAAAATCTCGTCAACTAATTCGCTTATGTTTTCATATATGTTTCTGCCGTTTACGAAGGACTGATCGAAGGCGGTGCTGTTCGTAATATCGAAATCGTAGCCCATAGCTCTGTACCATTCTGTGTAGACTCGGTTAAGGGCAAAGGTAATCTGCGCCAGAATATTAGCTCTTAAAGCTGAGGGAGGCCAGGTGGAGAAAATCTCTGAGGATGCTACGTTTTTGATGTAGTCTGTAAAGGGAACCGTGACATTCTCTGCCCCCGATGAGGGCGGACCCAAATGTACGGTTATGGTTGAGGGTATAACAGGTAATGTAGGCATGTCAGTTCACCCCGTCACTGATCGGTGTCATCTGAATATCGAGAACTATATCCGAACCGCCTACGGCACTTATGAGGAGCCCTTTTTTCGGTGTAAAGCCTGTGGCGTAGACTTCCCCCGTATAATTAACTCTTTGGGAATTGCTGTCGGGGTCAAGGGAGTTGCTTTCGGGAAAGGAAGGGAGACGGACTTTTTTAGTCACACCGTCTCTGTCTGTAGTCAGGAAGGTGTAAAGCTTATCATCTCTTACAACAAGCACCTTGGCATTTTCAATGGGATAGGCATTGTTTCCTGTGAAAACCCGTGCGGAAAAGGTGGCATAGGCTGTCATTTCATCCCTTTCCTCTTCAGATGAGATTTCCTCGGATGTTTCTTCGAAAAAGTCCGTGTTCTCTATTCCTCGAATATCTGCAGGTGATAGTCTTGTGTCACTTTCTTCTTTTTGTTCTTGCTCAAAAGGGATAACTTCACTTTCTTCCGTCACAGAAAAATCTTCCTCTTCTGTTTCTGATATCGGTGCGTCTTGGGGAACATCGGGGAGCATTTTTTCTCTGCTCATTTTTATCAGCTCATCGGCATATTTTTTTATCATGCTTTCAAAATTATTACCGTTCATAGCAAAACTCCTTTAAATAGTTTCACTTTTATTTATATAACAGCGATAAGCCTTTTATGTATATTTATATGCTTTGTTTTTGGTTATTTTGCTCGTTGTAAAAGGGTAGTATCTGTGTTATTATTAAGTCAACATCGACTAAAGGAGAAAGATTATGAACAGTTTACAGAAGAAAAAAACATCGGGTGTCCGTATGTGGGTTCTCGTGTGGGGGCTGGGTCTTGCAGGACAGATATGCTGGAATATGGAAAACCAATGGTTTAACACCTTCGTTTATTCCAAAATAGGCAAAAATCCCTCTATCATCACGGGTATGCTTATCTGCAGCGCTCTTGCTACTACCTTTGCAACCTTCTTTTTCGGCACTTGGGCAGACCGTACAGGCAAAAGAAGAACCTTCGTTTCCGTGGGTTACATACTCTGGGGTATTTTTACCATCACCTTCGGTCTTACGGAGTTCATCAGTAAGGATATGTATCTTTTAGCTGCCGTTGCAGTAGTTTTAGCTGATACGATAATGAGTTTCTTCGGTTCAATGGGTAACGATGCAGGCTATAACACCTGGACAACGGATATTATGACAGACAAAAACCGCGGACAGATAGGTGCCGCTTTAGCCACACAGCCCGTTTTAGGAACAATTCTCGGTACGGTAGTGGGCGGACTTTTGGTCGGTGAGGACGATAACTATATGCGCCTTTTCATAGTAATGGGTGTATTCGTAATTCTTTTCGGCATACTCTCTATGGTCTTTATGAGCAAGGCTGATGATGTCCCTCCCTCAAAAAGAGGCTCATTCATAAAGCAATTTTTATCCGTTTTCAATTTCAAGCGATTCTTTACTCTCAAGGAACTCGTGTGGGTAAATCTTGTCAACACGGTATTTTTCATCGGCTTCAATGTTTACTTCGCATATATGGGCAATTACATTATTTACTATCTTGGTTATACGGCGGATATGATGGGTATTATTGAGGCTGTACCTCTTGTCCTTGCCATGCTCACAGCCATTCCCATTTCCTTCCTTATCAATAAAAACAAGCATATTCCTGTGTCTATTTTCGCCATCATCATAAATATTATCGGTCTGCTTATCGTGGCACCCATCACTCCCGATATGGTGGATAATACCAAACTTTTCGACTTCCGTCTGTGGCTCGGCATTTTCCTCGTAGGCGTGGGCTACATAGGTATCCTTCAGGTCACCAAGGTGTGGACCAAACAGCTTTACCCCGCTGACAGTAAGGGTCAGTTCGAGGGTATATGGATTCTCTTCTATGTTCTCTTCCCGATGATTGGCGGCTCCTTCCTTGGTGAAGCTGTGGTCAAGACAAGCGGTGTAGTTATCACTAACGAATTAAGCGGACAGCTTGAATATATTCCCAACGGTAACGTTTTCCTTGTAGGTGCCGTGATAATCGCTCTGTCAATCGTACCCCTTCTTATGACAGTCAAACATTTTAAGAAGAGAGTGGCTGAGGGGAAATAATGCACAATCGCGGGTGAGGCTTTCGGCAAACCGAAAGTGATACACCTCCTGATTTACAAATACGATTACGTAGGGTAGGTACATGGCTTGCCGTGTCCGCTTAAAACACATAAAAATATACAGGCTATCCGTTTGGGTAGCCTGTTTGTTACTTTTATTTTTTAATATAATCCTAATTCCTTACACTTTGCTACGTGCTGAGCCCAGGTCTCATTGAAGTAAAAATTCTTTTCCTCGTCTGTCACGAAAAAGAAATAATCACTTTCTGCAGGATAAAGAGCCGCCTCAATAGCTGCCGTACCGGGACAGGTAATGGGGCCTTCGGGAATGGCAGGACACTTGAACACATTGTACAGAGCTCTGTATTTGTCTGTTTCTGCCAGAAGCTCGTCTTCGGTGATTTCTCTGCCTTTTTTATCCTCGATGAGCTTTTTAAGGTAAGGGGATCTCACCACGTAGTTTTCGAGATATTTGATGGTTACATCGCATTCGAGCTTGGTTCCTGTCTCCAGACGGTTATAAAGGACGGAGGAAATGAGCTTCATCGATTCTTCGGAGTAAGATTCCTCCTGGATAATAGCGGCGAGGGATATGATTTCGTCAAGAGTATATCCGAGCTCTGCAGCTCTGTTACTATATTCGTCTGTTAATTTTGCAGAGGTGTTACGAAGAATCTTATTGAGCACATTCTCTGCGCTGTCATTAAGGTAGAATTCATAGGTGTCAGGGAAAAGGTAGCCTTCCATAAGAAAGGCGCGCTGTGAACCGGGGATAAATTCCGTAAAGGTGTAGCCGAGAGAGGTGATATAGTCAGCATCGTTTGTCAGCTTAATGAAATCCTGAGCGGAGCACACACCGTTTTCTTCGAGTCTTTCTGCTATCTGGGGCACAGTAAAGCCCTCGGGGAAGGTGACCGTGGCTGTGGGAATACCCGTAGTTGTGGTAGAGGGCGGAGGTGTCGTAGTTCCTGTTCCCGTTTCATTTTTTCCGCATCCGAATAAAAACAGGGTGCAGAGAACAATAATAAGTGCGGATAATTTTTTCAATTTATTCACTTCCTTGATTTTTCATTATGTAAGAATTTTATCACAGAGGTGTGGAAAAATAAAGGGAAAAGGCGAGAATTTATAAAAATTGTAAGAAAATGGCATTTTGAAGCAATAAAATACACTCTATTTTAAGAAAAAGACTTGAAAAATATTCGTATTTGTTATAAAATGAAACAGATAAAAAATCTAAAAGTATTCGGAGGAATATAAAAATGGTATCAGCAGGTGATTTCAGAAACGGCGTTACTTTCGAAATGGACGGTAACGTACTTCAGATTATCGAATTTCAGCACGTTAAGCCCGGTAAGGGCGCAGCCTTTGTACGTGCAAAGGTAAAAAATGTTATTACAGGTTCCGTTATTGAACGTACCTTCAACCCCAGCGAAAAGTTCCCCACAGCTTTCGTTGAAAGAAAGGATATGGAATATTCTTACAGCGACGGCGGTCTTTATTACTTCATGGACCCCGAAAGTTACGAGCTTGTTCCCATCAATGAAAGCGAGCTTTCCGACAACTTCAAGTTCGTTAAGGAAAACATGGTTTGTAAGGTTCTTTCCTACAAGGGTAATGTTTTCGGTGTTGGGCCTCCCACATTCGTTGATCTTCAGGTTACCAAGACCGATCCCGGCTTCGCAGGTAACACAGCTACAAACACAACCAAGCCCGCTACACTTGAAACAGGTGCAGAGGTTAAGGTTCCTCTCTTCATTGATGAGGGCGAAATGATCAAGATTGACACCAGAACAGGTGAATATCTCGGCCGTGCATAAGATAGTATTATCTTAAATTTTTAAATTAAAGAAAGGAAACAACTACTATGTCAGTTTCAGAAAATGTTGCATATTTAAAGGGCCTTATGGAAGGTCTTGACTTAGACGAAGATAAGAAGGAAACCAAGCTTTTCAACGCTATCATCGAAACTCTCGATGAAATCGCATCAGAGCTCAGCGATATGGAAGAAGAGATGGAAGACCTCGCAGATTACATCGAAGAAATCGATGAAGACCTCGGTGACATAGAAGAATATGTTTACGACGAAGACGACTGTGACTGCGATTGCTGCTGTGACGATGACGACTGTGATTGCTGTGACGACGAATGTCTCGAAGTAGAATGCCCCGCTTGCGAAAATACTGTTTGCATCGGCTTCGATGAAATCGACGATGACGGTGAAGCAGAATGCCCCTGCTGCGGTGCTATTCTCGAATTCGAAATCGAAGAAGAGGACGAAATCGAAGAATAATCCCTGATTAAAAATTAAGTCTCCCCGCTTGGTCGGGGAGATTTTTGTATGAGGTATTTATGGTAATAAGAAAACCCGTGAGAGAAGACATTCCCGCACTTCTCGATATTTATAACTATGAGGTGGAAAATGGTGTTGCCACTCTCGATATTAACAAAAAGACGATTGAAGACTGGGAAAAATGGTACGATAACCATAATATCAGAAACCATCCGCTTATTGTTTGTGATATTGACGGAGAGGCGGCAGGCTATGCCACACTTTCTACCTACAGAGAAAAGGAAGCCTATAAATCCACAGTAGAGCTTTCCGTTTATGTTTCACCCTTTCACCGTAAAAAGGGAGTGGGTACGGCGCTTATGGATGCAATTATAACTATGGCAAAAGAAGACGAAAGCATACATACGGTGGTATCTGTTATCACGGCAGGTAATGAGGCTTCCCGCCGCCTCCACGAAAAATTCGGCTTCACCTTCTGCGGAACTATCAGAGAAGTGGGCGAAAAATTCGGAAGGTATGTGGATATAGAGAATTATAGCTTAAGAGTGTGATAAGACATGAGAATGAAACAGGCCTGTGTTTACACTATGGTTGGGTAAAAAGTAAAACATTTTTCTTCATAAAAATCAACAGATAGAAATTGAACAGATGTGTTTTAAGTAAGAATTGATTTACACATCTGTTTTTTATTTGTGCTTATTGAATAGCTTATTTTTCTGCCAAAGAAAAATTGAACAAACTATTAACAGAAAATTCAAAAAGATTAAAAGCGGTTATTATAGTTTTAAAATAAACTGATTGTGATTAAAAATTTGATTTAAAAAGAGGAGTTTTTATGAAAAGATTTATTTCGTTTTTTTTGGTAGTTACCATGCTTTTCACACTTGCAGTACCTGCCGGTGCTGCGGGAAGCAGTGATTATAGGTCTTGGGGAAATCAGATTCCTGTCATAGCATTTCACGGTGACGGTGAGCCTATCTATAGCACTGACGGCAGAAAGATTTTCCATTTTTCTGAAATGCTTAGTATGCTTGGCGGCAGTGAAGAGGGCGCCCTGGCTGAGTCTGCAGTGAATGTTCTTATGCCTTTCCTTATGGACGGTGTTATAAATGATAACTGGGACCCTTATTATGATGCGCTTGAAAAAGAGATCGGTGAGCTGTTTACTGAGACACGCTACGATGAAAACGGCGAAAACTGGAACGGTTCAGATGTTTCTAAAGAAGTAAGACAGACCATGGTTAAGTTCTTGTCAAGAGATACAAAGAAGATATACTCACACAAATCCTACGGTGCCTACGACTATCAGTTCTGGTATGACTGGAGACAGGATCCCTTAAGGACAGCTGATGAGCTTCACGAGTACATTCAGGGCGTTAAGAAGATTACAGGCAGTGAAAAGGTTTCTCTTATGGGCCGTTGCCTTGGCTCGACTATTATAATGGCTTATGTGGCAAAGTATGGCACAGATGATATTCACGGTGTAGCCTTTAACGGAAGCGTTGCAGCCGGCGGTGAAATTATCAGCGAACCCATAAGCGGTAAGTTTGAAATTGATCTTGCTGCCATAAACAGAATGCTTACTGACTTCAACGTTAAGGATAATATGGGTCTGGCTCCCTTTATCACAAAAAGCCTTGACCTTGCTGCAAAGGTTGCTATGGTAGCGGATATCGAATTCGAAGAGACTAAAATTTACGGCAAGCTCGTTCAGGGTGTAACATCTGCACTTGCTCTTTCTACTTTCTTTACATGGCCGGGATATTGGGCTCTCGTAACAGAGGATAACTATGACGATGCTCTTCGTTATGTATTCGGCAAAGAGGGCAGCGCAAAGCGTGAAAAATATGCAAAGCTTATTGAAAAGACCGATGCATATCACGATTTGGTCGCATCAAATATTACCGGAATTCTTCAGACTATAAAGGACAATGAGGTTAAGACGGTTAATATAGCAAAATACGGCTATCAGATAGCTCCCGTTATTGAATCAAGAAATGAGATCGGCGATCAGTTCGTAACATTAAAATTAGCTTCTTTCGGCGCTACAACATCAACAGTATTTGAAACTCTTTCTGATGAATATATCGAACAGAGAATCGCAGAAGGCAAAGGAAAATATATTTCTCCCGACAAGCAGATAGATGCTTCAACCTGCTTCTTCCCTGATTCTACATGGTTCACAAAGGGAATTTCCCATTCTGACTGGACTGAATTTGAGACAGGTCTTTTGTATCAGGTAGTAACTGCTGACAGACAGCTCACAATTGATGACTTTGACTGTACACAGTTTATTTGTTATGACAATGAGACCAAAACTGCTTATCCTATGACTGAGGAAAACTGCCATATAGAAAACTGGGAAGTTAGTCCGAGTGACAATCCTAAGACGGAAAAAGAAGCGTTATACGCTGTAATCAAGAGCTTGATTATTTGGGCTATAGAATTAATTAAAATAATAGTGGAAGTAATCGAAAAGAATCAGGTTGCTGCACCGATAGTATAATCGTAATAAATTAATAAAAACCGTGTCCCAAAAAAGGACACGGTTAAATTTTATTTTGCGCATTTACTGCAGGGAGTAAGCCCCGCTTTTACTGCTTTGTTTTTGGTTGTAGCAGAACTGTTTTTTCCGCCACACTGAGGGTCAAGGTGATATTTTTTCCCTGTTGGTGTACGGTAAACTGTACCGTTCTTTGCATCGTCTTTGTCAGGGTCACCCTTTGAATCTTTGGTTGCGGCTTTTTTTACTGTTACGGTACAGGTGTACTTCTTGCCTTTATATGTAGCGGTGATTTTCGCTTTACCATTTTTCTTTGCAGTGATTTTACCTTTTTTGGAAACTGTTGCAATTTTTTTGTTTGCGGATTTCCATTTTATTTTCGTTGCAGAAATGGTTTTGTCTTTTTTGTCAAGTAATTTCAGAGTGTAGGTTTTGCCCGCAGTTAAAGTAATCTTTGTTTTCTTGAGATGAATCTTCTTCGCTACTGCCTGAACAGTAACAGCAAACGGTGTAGAATAATTTTCTGCAGTGTAATTAGTAGGGAATATTCCTAGCATAACCAGAACAGCAACAGCAGTTATAAATAATTTTGAAAGTTGTTTTTTCATCTTTTTACTCCTTTTCATTTATGTTTTGTAAATTCAGTATATACTTCTATTTGGAAATAGTCAAGTGAAAATACACTTATTTACATAAGTGCAAAAATAAGGTGTATATCTCTTTGCTTGTTTATCGTAAAATAACAAAGAGGTGAACTGATAATGTTTGAAGTTAAAAAAGAAGAATATATAAATAAAACATTCAGAATTCCATTGGGTCTTGTTAAGAGGCTTGAAGAGGTTGCTCAGAAAGAAAAGGTTTCACTTAATAATCTGGTTGTACAATGTTGTGAGTATTCCTTAAATGATATGAAGAAAGACGATTAATAAACGAAAACCGTGTCCTTTTCGGGACACGGTTTTATACATTCCGTATTTATCTTACATATTTATCAATATATTCTCTCATAAGCTTATCTGCTTTGTCTGCACAATTCGGGTCATTTGCCAGACCGTGGTCGGAGTTGGGATAGCTGATGAAATCGTAGGTAACACCGTACTGCTCAAATTTCTCCACGATTGAAAGTGCGTTTGAATAGGGTACTATGGTGTCCTTTTCACCGTGGCAGAGAATGGTGGGAACAGTGTTTTCGTTTACATAAGTTATGGGAGAAACGCTGTCGAGAGCAGCTTTTGCATTGTCCTTGGTGTCAATGGTGAAGCTTTCGCCGCAGGCCCAGGACATAAGCTGACAGACAGTGGCTGTGTCACCTAAGTCACTTTCGTAGTAGAAGTTTTCGTCGTAAAGGTCAGTGGGACCGCAATAACTGCAGACAGCCGCAGGGGCTACAGGCGCCGTATCTTTTCTCGAATAGGCGTAGAACATAGCAAGGTGTGCACCTGCTGAAGCACCTGTGAGAAAGACCTTGTTTACATCAACGCCCTTTGTCTTTGCTTTTTCTTTTATTGCTGAAAGAGCGGAGTCGATATCGTCGGCTATGTCGTGAAGACTTGTGCTGTCATTGATGTAACGGTAGTTGAGAGCTGCGGCCACAAGGCCCTCTTTATTGGCACAGTTTGAAACCATATCCTTATAAACATCCTTATCGCCTGCAATCCAGGCTCCTCCGTGTACGAAAAGGATAAGTCCGACCTCTCCGTCATTATCCTTCGGTATGGCAAGGTCGAGCACCTGTCTTTCGTGACTGCCGTATGACACATTGGCGAAAACATAAGCATCGGAGCTGTCTATTCCGCTGAAAAGACCGCCGAGTCCGAGTGCGTTGAGTACGGTGAAGATAACCGAAATGAAAAATGCGATGATTCTGCTGAACATAATGTTTCCTCCTTTTTTCTTTTATTTTCCGAAATGCTTCACGAGAGCATCATACTCTTCATCACTGATACTGCAGATGCTGCCGTGTCTCGGGCCGAAGTCCATAAAATAATCTTCCTTGCTTACGGGAAGGTAAGTTTCGAAATCTTCTGTCTGCTGCATAAAGAATCTGCCCTTACCGTATTCGTCCATAACCATGACCCAAGTGTCTGTGCCTTTGATGTTATACATTTCACTGCCCTCAACACCGCTGGGTGCCACGGATACGACTACAGGCTTATCCTCATAGGGACCCTCGGGTCTGTCTGATACCACATAGGCTATGGTCTGATCCTCGTCGTGCTTGAAATAAAGATAGTATTTTCCGTTTTCCTTATTATATATAATGTCGCCGTCGATGGTCTGTATGTTTTCACGGCAATACATTTTTTCGGGCTTGGTGATAGTTTTGAAATCGTCGGTAAAGGCGTAGTACATCCCCGCAGTGTTATGCTCTTTGGTAGAGTGAGCCCAATAAAGCATATAAGTCTGCTTTTCCTCGTGCCACAACGCCTGAGGTGCCCAGGCACGGGTGGTGTTTGTGAAATCACCACCGAGTTCTTTTATGTCGATGATGGTTTCGTCCGTCCACTGGGTAAGGTTTTTGGATTTCCAGGTAACGAGTGCGTGATTTGATTCCCAGCCCTCCTCACATCTCATATCTGTGCCGACTATGTAGTAGAATCCGTCAGGACCTTT
>JAZNMU010000114.1:0-2533 GCA_045579865.1 Acutalibacteraceae bacterium | reverse complement strand
AAAGATGCGGATTTTCTTTCCGTGTTCCCCGATTATTTATGATAAGTACCAATAATGTAACTCTCCAGTACGGCGGCAGAGAGCTTTTCAAAAGCGTTTCCATTAACTTCACCAAAGGCAACTGCTACGGACTCATCGGTGCCAACGGTGCAGGCAAATCCACCTTCCTTAAAATCCTCTCCGGCGAAATTGAGCCCAACAAGGGCTATGTAACTATTACTCCCGGCGAAAGACTTTCTGTATTAAAACAGGATCATTATGCCTATGATGAATATGATGTTATCAGAACTGTTCTTATGGGTAATCAGAAGCTGGTTGACATAATGGATGCCAAGGAAGAGCTTTACGCCAAGGAAGAATTCACTGAGGAGGACGGCATCCGCATCAGCGAGCTTGAGGAAGAGTTTGCCGAAATGGACGGCTGGAGTGCCGAAAGCGACGCGGAAATTCTTCTCAATGCTCTCGGTATTCACAATGAGTTCCATTATACTCTTATGAAGGAGCTTACAGGTGAGCAGAAGGTTAAGGTGCTTTTAGCTCAGGCTCTTTTCGGCAATCCTGACATTCTTCTTTTGGACGAGCCTACCAACCATCTTGACGTGGCGGCAATCAACTGGCTCGAGGAGTTCCTTCTTAACTTCGAAAACACCGTTATTGTAGTCAGCCACGACAGACATTTCCTTAATAAGGTATGTACCCATATCGCAGACTGCGACTTCGGCAAGATAACCATGTATGTAGGTAACTATGATTTCTGGTACGAATATACCCAGATGGCACAGAGACAGCTCCGTGAGCAGAATAAGAAAACCGAAGCTAAAATGAAAGAGCTTCAGGAATTCATCGCCCGCTTCAGCGCCAACGCTTCAAAGTCAAAGCAGGCAACGAGCCGTAAAAAACTCCTCGATAATCTTGTCTTAGAGGATATGCCCGTTTCCTCACGCCGTTTCCCCTTTGTGGAGTTCAAGCCCGACAGAGAAATCGGTAACGATATGCTGGTTGTAGAGGGCCTTTCAAAGACAGTAGGCGACAGAAAGGTTCTGGATAATGTCAGCTTCACCATAAGACCCAACGAAAAGGTAGCTTTTGTGGGTACTGATGCCGTGGCAAAGACCACCTTCTTTAAAATCCTTATGGGTGAGCTTGATCCCGACGAGGGCTCCTTCAAATGGGGTATTACCACCTCACAGGCCTATTTCCCTGCCGACAACTCCGCTTTCTTTGACGGAGTGGAGGACAGCCTTATCGACTGGGTAAGAAAATACTCTGACCTTCAGTTTGAAACCGATGTACGAGGCTGGCTGGGCAGACTTATGTTCTCGGGTGAAGAAGCCACCAAAAAGGCACAGGTTCTTTCAGGCGGTGAAAGAGTAAGATGTATGCTCTGTAAAATGATGCTCAGCGGCGCCAATGTCCTTATTCTGGACGAGCCCACCAACCATCTTGACCTGGAGTCAATCACTTCACTCAATAACGCACTTATAAAGTTCAAGGGCTCACTTCTTTTCACCTCACACGACCATCAGTTCGTTCAGTCCATCGCTGACCGTATCATTGAATTCAGACCTGACGGCTTATACGACAAAAAGGAAACCTACGACGAATTCCTCGAAAACAACGAATTACTTATTACTAAATAAACGGAGGCAGACTATGACTTTTGTAATCGGCGATATCCACGGAAAGAAAGAAAAATATCTGGAAATGCTCGAAAAGCTGAATCCCTCGGACACAGATGCAGTATTTGTTTTAGGCGATGTAATCGGCATCGGCGACGACGGCATCGAAATACTGAAGGATATGATGTACAGAGCAAATATTTTTCCTGTTTTAGGCGAGCAGGAATATATGGCTAAGGAGCTTTTTCCTCTCATTTCCGAGGCAAAAACCGTCGAAGAGGCAAAGACTCTTCTTTCAGGCGAAAAGGCGGAGCTTTTCGAAAAGTGGCTTACGATGAAAAGCGAAAAAACCGTAGCTGACTTTCTCGCTCTCGATGAAGAAAATAAAGAAAGCATCATCGACTATCTTTCCGAATTCGCCCCCTATGAAGAGGTTGAGGCAGGAGGAAAAACCTTCATCCTCGCTCACGCAGGTATCGACGGCTTCGAGGAAGGCAAAGCTCTTGACGAATATGATGAAAAGGCCTTTGTTTTCGCTCAGACAGACTATCAGAAGGCCTATTTCCCCGAAAGCTATCTTATTACGGGACACACTCCCACAGCTATGATTGACCGTCAGTACACAGGAAAGGTTTATGCTAAAAAAAGACATCTCGCCATCGACTGCGGTGCCGCTTACGGCGGAAGACTCGCCGCAGTGTGTCTGGACAAATTAAAGGTTTATTACTGCTGAAAAATAAAATAATATAATCACCGTAACTGCTTCAAATCTTTGAACAAGTCCGTAAAAAACGGACAATAGAAAAAATAACCCTCCTATGGTAAAATGAATTATCATAGGAGGAATTTTTATGCCCAGAAGTTACAAACCGATACAGCAACACGAGAAAGAAATATTAAAAATGCGAGAGGAA
>JAZNMU010000113.1:0-12655 GCA_045579865.1 Acutalibacteraceae bacterium | reverse complement strand
CGTAAATTTATCACAAATTATATTTTTAAGCACAGTCATCGAAGGATTTTCTGTTTCAAAATGACCCGCCAAAACAGTTGAGATTCCTAATTCTTCTGCCAAGAGGAATTCGTGGTGATCCATTTCTCCTGTCACATAGGCATTCGCACCCATTCGTGCTGCCTCTTCGAGGAATTCCGCACCTGCGCCTCCGCAAACTGCGACTTTCCTGATTTTGTTTCCGCAATCAACAAATCGGCAAGGTGTGTTCATCTTTTTACTGACTGTTTCGGCAAAAAGCACAGAAGACATTTCATCAATATCTCCTATTCTTGCCATAGGAACCGCACAGGACTCAGAAGGAACTCCGACAGCATTTCTTATACCGATAATATCACATAAAACATCGTTGACTCCGCCTTTTGCACAGTCAAAGCAAGTATGGGCAGAAAGTACGCTTATACCCTTTGAAGCAGCTTCAAAAGCAATATTACCTTTGAGAAAGTTTTTCTGTGCCTTAAAAATAACAGGATGATGAGTAATTATCAAATCAACACTCTTATCAACTGCATCATTAAGCACCTCATAGGTAAGATCAAGGGCAAAACCAATTTTATTTACTTCTTTATCTTTGTCTCCGATAAGTACACCGCAATTATCCCATTCACACTGTGTAGAATAAGGAGCAAAACTATTTATATAATCAGAAATCTCTTTAACCGTTGCCATCGTAAACCTCCGATATTTTTTCTTTGATAGAACCGATAATTTTACCTAAATTATTTTCATCTTCCTTACCAGCTGAGATAAGAGCTGAATGCTTCTTTTCAAGAGCGGTCAGAATTTTATTTATGTAACTTTTAGTAATTTCATCTTTGTTTTCTGTAAGTTTACCTAAATAAATATATGAAAGGTCTTGCTCTTTCTTAACGCCGGTGTAAACAGCAGAAATAACGCAATACAAACGCTTACCGTCTGTTGCAGTCTTCTCCTTTAGTATTTCGAAACCGTTTTTTAAATAAAATTCACGCAAAACTTCCCCGTGGGACATAGGCTGAGCCACGATATGAAGATTTTTGTTATAAATCCACGGACAGGCGGAAAGTATATCCGCAATAAGATTACCGCCCATTCCTGCCAAAACAATATCATCACAGGAATTTTCAGGAATATTTTTCAGTCCGTCAGAAAGTATAAGCTCGACCTTATCGGAAATACCCACATCAATTACTGTTCTGCGTGCATTTTCCAAAGGCCCCTTATTAATATCAGCCGCAATACCGCCAGGACATATCCCGTTTTCAATAAGCCAGCAGAGAAGATAACCGTGGTCTGTGCCGATGTCGGCGACTCTGCTCCCCTTTCTGACTAAAGAAGCGACAGCGGAAAGTCTTGCATCAAGTTTAATTTTACCCATAAATACCTCACATAAGAAACAGAGCCACCCGAAAAAAGGTGGCTCATTGCTGAATTTGCTTATTTGGAAGCAAGATACTCGTTGATTTTGCTAACAAGCTCGTCAACATTTACGCCGTGAACAGCGCAAGCTTCTTCAACAGTTTCGCCTCTTGATGCGGGACAACCGAGACAGTGCATTCCCATTTCAAGGAAAAATACTGCTGTTCCTCTGTCTTCATCAAGAATATTGCCTATAAGCATATCTTTTGTAATTTCTTTCATTGTATCATTGTCCTTTCAGAAAAATTGACCTTATTTCTTCTTTGCCTCGAGTGCAATTTTAGCCTTAGCTACAATGTTTTCAGCATCAAGACCATAAATTTTAAGAAGCTCGAGGGCGGGACCTGATTTACCGAAGGTGTCATTTACACCGAGACGGATAACAGGAACAGGATATTCCTCACAAAGTGCTTCGCATACAGCACCGCCGAGACCGCCGATAACGCTGTGCTCGTCAGCAGTAACAATAGCACCTGATTCTTTTGCTGCTTTAACAAGCAACTCTTTGACTATAGGCTTGATTGTATGAATATTGATAACTCTGGCATCAATACCTTCTTCAGCAAGTTTATCAGCAGCTTCAAGAGCCTCAGCAACCATAAGACCCGATGCTACGATTGTAACATCCTTACCGTCTTTAAGAGTTACACCTTTACCGATTTCAAACTTGTAATCCTCAGCATTTACACGGGGAACTGCAAGTCTGCCGAAACGCATATAAACAGGACCTTCATGCTCTGCAGCGGCCAAAACTGCCTGTCTTGCTTCTACATCGTCAGCAGGGTTAATAATAACCATATTAGGGATAGAACGCATAAGAGTAATATCCTCACAGCACTGATGGCTTGCGCCGTCTTCACCGACAGAAATACCTGCGTGTGTAGCACCGATTTTTACATTAAGGTTAGGATAAGCAATTGAGTTTCTTACCTGCTCAAACGCTCTGCCGGCGGCAAACATAGCAAAAGAAGAAGCAAAAACTGTGTAGCCTGTGGTAGCAAGACCGGCGGCTATACCCATCATATTTCCTTCTGCAATACCGCAATCAATAAATTTATCAGGATATTCTTTTTTGAAAGCTATAGTTTTGGTTGCTTTGGCAAGGTCAGCATCAAGAACGAGAATATCGTCTCTTGCGCCGAGCTCCTTTAAAGCGTTACCGTAAGCATCTCTGGTTGCACATTTAATTACATCTGCCATAATTACGCCTCCAATTCTGCAAGAGCTGCATCAAGCTCAGCCATTGCCTGTTCATACTGTTCAGCCTTAGGAGCTGTACCGTGCCAATCGCACTGGTCCTCCATAAAGGAAACACCTTTACCTTTTACGGTTTCAGCAACAATACAGGTAGGTTTACCCTTACATGCCTTTGCTTTTTCAAATGCCTCTTCAATTTCGCAGAAGCAATGACCGCAGGTTTCAATAACATTCCAGCCAAAAGCCTCGAATTTTTCCTTAATGGGATAAGGTGAATTAACTTCATCAATGCTGCCGTCTATCTGAAGCTTGTTATAGTCAACTATAGCTACAAGATTGTCAAGCTTTTTATTGCCGGCAAACATAGCAGCTTCCCAAACCTGACCCTCTTCGATTTCGCCGTCGCCGAGTGCAGTATAAACACGGAAGTCCTTGCCCTGGAGCTTTCCTCCGAGAGCCATACCTACAGCAGCGGAAATACCCTGACCGAGAGAACCGGTACTCATATCGACACCGGGAGTATATCTCATACTGGGATGACCCTGAAGAATAGAATCGGGCTTTCTTAAGGTTTTGATAAGATCGACGGGGAAAAATCCCTTGAGCGCCAACGCTGCATAAAGAGCGGGAGCAGTGTGGCCCTTTGAGAGAACGAATCTATCTCTGTTTTCACAGTCGGGCTTTTCAGGGTTAACGTTCATTTCCGAAAAATACAGGTATGTGATAATATCTGCGATGGAAAGTGAACCGCCGGGATGACCTGACTTTGCGTTGTAGGTGCCTTCAATAACACCTTTTCTTACCTGAACTGCTAATTTTTTCAGTTCGAGTTTTTTGTTTTCTTCCATATATATTCCTCCTTATATATTATACCTTTTCAAGTATATGCTCAATCAAATCTGCGACCGCACCGTAATTACAGTGACAGGTCACAAGCTTTGATATAGCTTTCATATCGTCGGGCGCCTGCCCGCAGCACGCAGGAAATCCTACCGCCTTAAGCATCTCCCAATCATTATAATAATCGCCGATTGCCGCTGTTTGCTCTTTATTTACACCTAACATCTCAGCGAGCTTAAGTACAGCATTGCCTTTATTGGTGCCTTCATTTACCATTTCATAACTGAATGGTGATGACGCCATAAGATTTTCGTGTGTTTTTGAATTACTTTTGAGAAATTTCTCGACCTGCTTTATTTGAAACGGTAAAGCGGTATAGATAACCTTATACCAATTATCTTTTGGAATTTCATCAAAATTATAATAATATTTTATGGGTAATTTTGCATTAATCGCCAGAATTCGGGCTGACGGTGTAGGTCTGAACAGATATACATACTTGTCCGAAATAACCTGAAAAGCGAGAAAAGGGAATGTTTTTACACTCTTTTTCACGAGCTCGATACAAAAATCATTAAGCGGACTCGCCCAAACCATTTTTTCTTTTGAAAAATCATAAATTCCGGCACCGTTAATTACAACTGCCATACCGTCAGGAATATCAAGTCTTTTATAATGCTTACGCATAGAGTTCGGTGACCGTCCTGATGCAAGAGTAAAATTACCCTTATACTCTTTTGTGAATTTCTGTACAGCATCGTAATTTCTTTTTACAAGGTGTCTCGATTTATCGTTAATTGTGCCATCAATATCTGATGCAATAAGCCAGTCGGAAAAATCTGTCTTTTTATCAATCATCCTTTAACCTCCTTAAAAATCCCGTAAAATAATCCGGTAATTCACTTTGAATTTCAATATATTCCTTTGTTCTCGGATGTTTAAAGCCTATCAGACCGGCATGAAGGCATTGTCCGCCAAGATACTCAATAACTTTTTTGGGACCGTAAACAGGATCGCCTGCCACGGGGTGCCCGATATATGACATATGAACACGGATTTGATGCGTCCTGCCCGTTTCGAGCCTCAGAGCAAGATGCGTAAAATCTTTATACTGCTTAACTACTCTGTAGTGTGTAGTAGCATTCTTCGAATTTTTCACTGTAACGGTCATTTTCTTTCTGTCAACAGGGTGTCTGCCGATGGGAGCATCGACTGTCCCCTCTTCGTTTTTAAACCCGCCATATACAACGCTCTGATATTCTCTGGTAAAGGTATGTGCCTTTATCTGTTCAGCCAAAGATATGTGGGCAAAATCATTTTTTGCGACTATCAGAAGTCCGCTTGTATCCTTGTCGATTCGGTGAACAATACCCGGACGGATTACACCGTTGATACCAGACAGCGAATCCTTACAGTGATACATAAGAGCATTTACTAAAGTACCGTCATAATTTCCTGCAGCAGGATGAACTACCATTCCTTTGACCTTGTTCACAACAAGCAAATCGTCATCCTCGTATCTTATGTCAAGAGGTATATTTTCCGCTGTAATTTCAAGCTCCTTAGGCTTTGGTATTCTTACAGCAACCTTATCGTTGGTTTTTGACTTATAGTTTTTGGTAATAATAAGTGAATTTACGGTTACGTTTCCCTCATCAATGAGCTTCTGTGCCGCTGAACGGCTTAAACCGTCACAGTAAAGAGAAACAACCTTATCAATTCTTTCTCCGCTGTTTTCTTCACCTACAACAAAAATCTGTGCGTCTACCATTAAACTTTTTTCTCTTTCCTGTTTTTATATTCCTTGTAAACGGAATAAATCTCATAAAATATTATCATAAAGGCACTGCAGGTAACAAGACAGTCGGCAAAATTAAAAATATAAAAATCTACAAAAAGAACTTCTATATAGTCAATTACATAGCCTCTGAAAATCCTGTCAATTATATTGCCAAAGCCGCCTGCAGCCATAAAAACTATACAGACATAATCGATACCGAATTTGAATTTTCCTGACAGAATCACCGCCAGAATTAAGAGCATACATATGATTGATGCAATAGTCATAATTTCAGTTTTTCCGCTCATCAGTCCCATCATAGCTCCGTCATTTTCGAAATAATGAAGTTGAATAAATCCGGGAATAAGCATCTTTACAGAAATCGGCTTAAGATATATATCAACGAAATATTTAATAATCTGATCAACTGTAACCATAACAAAAATTATGCTTAAAGAGAGCAGACGGAGTTTATCAGTTTTCTTCATCCGAACCATCTTTACCGTTTTCCATAACCTTCTTAAGATCGTCAAAGCTTATATCACTCTCTTCGAGAGACTGAGCAAATGCATCATCAAGTCCGTCAACAAATGATGAAAAATCACTGTCTTCACTTCCCGCCGAATCAAAAATTTTTGATATGTAGGCATTGACATCGGGCATCGATGAAGCCGTAGATCCACCGGAAATTAAGTCCTCAGACTCAGAAAGCTCCGATATATTCTCTTTAACGGGTATTTCATCGTAAACGGTCTCTATAACAAAAGACGGCTCTTGTGATACTTCATCTTCGTTTGATTCAGCAGCTTCCAGGCTTTCTTCATCGAAATCGAAGGTAAACTCTTCAATTTCTTCTAAATCTATTTGTTTTGCTTCAATCGGCTCAGATGCAGAGATTATTTCACTCTCGATCTCCTCAACAGAAATAACTGAAACTGCTTCAGTAGCTTTTTTTACAGCTTTTTCAATTTCAGTCTTTAATTTTGCAGCCTCATTTCTGATTAATGCAAGCTCTTCATTAGCTTTTTTTATTATCTCATCAGCTTTATCACGTGCTGTCTGAGCATCTTTATAAGCATCAGAAACGATTTTAGATGCATTGGCATTTGCGTCTTCAATTACAGATACAGCCTTTGAATTGATTTCAGCAATATATTTTTCAGAAAAATCCTTAGCTTGATTTCGTGTGAATTCAAGTTCATTTTTCACTTTTTCAAGTTCGTTTTTCGCACTTTCAAGCTCACGAGCATAAACAGACTGAGCTTCATTGGTCCTGTCAGCAATAATTTTAGTGCCTTCCGCATTTGCGCTCTCAATGATGCTTTCTGCTTCACTGCGTGCCTGTTCTACTGTTTTGTCGGAAGTGGTCTTTGCCCAGATAAGAGCATCAGCTATAGCTCTTTTATTTTCGTTATATTCATCAATTAAAGGAGTAATTGCAGAAAGTCTTTCTCTGAGAATATTATTATCACTGTAAAGCTTACTGTAATTCTGGAACACTCTCTGTATAAAAGCATCAACCTCACTGGCACGGTAACCGCCTTTACCTACAGCTGAGAAGCGCTGATTATTGATTTGGTTAGGTAACATCATTTATAATCTCTCCTTTAATCAGATTTAAATCAGAAATTCGCAAAATCGTCAAGGTCAACCTGACCGTAAAAATCACCGTGTAACTCTACGCTTTCAGGAAGGAAAGCACAGATATTTTCTGTGAAACGGGTAAAAATAGAGTTTGTTACATATTTGGCACCATCAAGAAAGTCCATGGCTCTTCTCTTCTGCTCGTCAGAAAGAAGCCCAAGATTAACCACTACCATAGCATTCTGATCAATCATAAGATTAGCCACATTTTTAGCATCATAAATATCATGAAGTGCAATAAAATTAAGTTTGAACTTAGACTGAGTTTTAGCAGAATTCATATTATAGATATTACTTTTAGGCTGTTTTGCTGTTTTCTGCTCATACGAATGCTGTCTTTCAACTTTCTTCTGCTTAGGAGCAGTATCGCCGTATTTGACATACTCGGGAGGTGTGATAGGACTTTCAGGTGTATAGCTGAAAGCAGGCTCTTCGTCTTCATCATCGTAATAATTGCTGACGGAATCCTCGTATGCGCCTTCCTCGTCCTCGTACTCTACGTCGTCTTCATCATATTCTCTTTCGTCAGCTATAAAATGCTCCTCTAATTTTGATTTGATATTTTTAACAAAACCCATTTTAAAAACTCCTTTAGTATTTTGATATTTTAATATAATCTCGGACCGAATATTGCCGAACCGATTCTTACATGATTCGAACCGCAGAGAATTGCCTGCTCATAATCACCTGACATACCCATCGAAAGTATCGATATATCAGTATTATCTAACTTTTTGTCCTTTATGTCAATAAAAATCTTATGCATTTTTGAAAAATATTTATTCAGTTCACTGTTACTGTCACATATAGGTGGTATTGTCATTAATCCGCAAACCCTGATATTAGGCAGTTCAATAATCTGATATAGCAGTTCATCAAGCATTTCAGTCATAATTCCTGTTTTACTTTCTTCGCCGCCTATATTAACCTCGATAAGACAATCTGTGGTAATGTTGTTTGCAATACTCCTTTTAGAAATCTCTGTAGCGAGTTTCAGTGAATCAACCGATTCAATCATAGAAACCTCGCCCACAATCTGCTTGACTTTATTTGTCTGCAGATGACCGATAAGATGTGCCTGACAGTTATCAAGATTAAGATAAGACTTTTTGGAAAGAAGCTCCTGAACCTTGTTTTCACCGATTAAGCGGATGCCCTTGTCAATAGCGCGGTTAATAAACATAGGCTCTACTGTTTTGGTGACAGCCATAAAGTTTATATCTTCCAAACTTCTCAAACTTTTATATGCCGCCTGAGAAATACGATCATTGATAAAATCAATGTTGTAATCTATATTCTTAAAGCGTTCTTCAACCGATAAGTATGCCATCTTCAATATGCATCCCCTTTACTATAATTTTATCATAAAGATTAAGGCTACGGTATTTATTAGTCTCTTCTTCATCGATAACCTTATTTCCTTCATTATCTTCCTTGTATGCTGTGTATTTGTCAGCGATAACGTAATCATCACCGTAATAAGAAATACTAATAGGTGTAAATTTGACATAATTGCCGAGAGCTACATACACTCCCTTAAGACCCTCATCGTTTTCCGTTATTGCGTTATTGCTGATTCTGTAGCCGTTATAATCTTTAACAGTTATGGCAGCATTTTCGATTCTTAAATTGGCGAGATCTTCATTCATCGAAGTACATTGGAGGTTTACGGTAATTGTATCTCCGTTAAGTTCGGAAACACTGTGAACCTTCATAGTTACTCCCTTTATATTTTTATCGGGAAAATCAACAGTAACATAATAACCGGTTCTTATTACGGAAGCGTCTGTAATGGATGTGTCAAAAATAAAGTACCAGGTATGCTGTGCTATAATCTTACCGAAAGCATTTTCGACAGGCTTCTTTTCACTGCTGATAAGTGTATTCCCTTCGTTTACAGACACTTTTTTATTCTTTACATCTTCGTAGGATTTAAGCGACTCATATCCGTCAACATTACTGACAAAATAGCCGGAATAATAGGATTTGACCTCGCCTGTTTTTCTGTAGCTTTTCTGCACTGCCTTGAGCTCATTTTTTACAGATTTTATCTGAGAGTCAATATTGAAGCCCGAGCCTGTCGCAATCTGCTTGGTTGAAACCTTCGAAATAAAATCACTGACTGAACTGTCAAGCCCGGAAAAATCCGAGTTTTTAACCGAGTCTACATAGTTATCTACAGAGTTGTATATACTGGAATTGAGATACACTACATTTACATAATTCAGGTCACCCTGACTTTTCAGATTCTGCAAATCGTTCAGCTTTGACTGCAGCCGGTTTGCCTTTAAATAATTTTCTGCTTCGCCTTCGCTGCTGAAGGTAAGGGCAATTACATCCTTCTTTCCGACATTTGCACTGTCGGGAAGTATAGGTACATATACTTTATCATCGTCCTTGACGAGAATAGAAACATTTTTTCCGTCTACTATTCTGTTTTCATCACGCACAGCAAAGCCTTTTACATTCAGTTTTTCTTCCTGAGTGTATTTAAGTGCATATTCGAATTCTACTTTGCCCGTGCTTTTCGAATAGACATACTGAGAAGCATACAGCACAGCGAGCACAGTAAAAACTGCGAGCATCCCAAGTACAATTTTTTTATCTTTTGAAGAATTCATAGTTTAACCACCTGAATGTTCATTAATAATTTTGGCTGCAATATCAATAAGCTTTCTCTCACCGGTATTATCGATGCTTATCCAATTGATATCCTTGTTACGTCTGAACCACGTCAGCTGTCTTTTTGCATATCTTCTTGTTTCCATCTTCAGCTTCTCTGCAGCATCGGTAAGCGATACAAAACCGTCAAGATAAGGCTTAAGCTCCTTGTAACCGATTGCCTGTTTTGCAGTTAGAGAACAGTTGGATTTATAAAAATCGGTCGCCTCCTGTAAAAGACCGTTTTCAATCATAACATCAACACGGTAATTGATTCTGTCGTATAGGACCTGTCTGTCGTCAGCGGTAAGACCGATTACACACCAATCAAATTCACTTTCTTCCAAATGAGATAGTTTGTCCTGTTCAGTTATGGTTTTGCCGGTAGAAAGATAAACCTCAAGAGCGCGGATAATTCTCTTCCTGTCATTTATATGAAGTCTTTCGGCAGCTTCGCTGTCAACCTCTCTGAGCCTTTCCAGAAGATGCTCTATCCCTTTTTCATCTGCAGTTTTTTCCAGTTCCGTGCGAATATTATTCTTATCATAGTCAAAATACACGGTGTTTTTGATAAGAGTATCAATATACAGACCCGTACCGCCGCAGACAACAGGTAACTTACCCTTCGAAAGAATGCTTTTTATCGCTTTCAAAGCATCCTTTTTATACATCGCCACACTGTACTCTTCATCACAGCCGACAAACCCGATGAGATGATGTTTAACTTCGGCCATTTCTTCCTTAGTAGGCTTTGCCGTGGCGATATCCATGTTTTCATAAATCTGCATTGAATCTGCAGAAACTATCTCGCCATCGAATTTTTTAGCAATTTCAATGGCAAGAGATGTCTTTCCTGAGGCTGTGGGTCCCACCACAACAACTACTAAAGGTTTTTCCATTTAATTTCTCCGAATTATTGTATTCTGCCAAACATTTTTTCTAATTCATATTTGGAAAGTTCGAGAAGAACAGGTCTTCCGTGGGGACAGTATCTGACAGCATCATCATAAAGAACTGCTTCCGCAAGCACCTTCATTTCAGCTGTAGAATTTTTATATCCCGCTTTTATTGCCGCTTTACAAGCAGCTGTGTGATGAATACGGTCAATTTTTTCTGTTTCAATGTTTGTCCTGTTTTCGCTTAGATAAAGAGCCATTTCGACTATGGTATCCTCGATATCATCGCCTGAAATAAGCATAGGACATTCACGGACGATAACCGTGCCTGTACCGAAATCCTCGACAAGATAACCTGCTTTAGAAAACACATCAAGATTATCGATAACGGTATTATATTCATTCTTATTAAGTGTAACTGTAACAGGAGTAAGAAGCACCTGCGAAGAAACATTGTCTTGTGCATTCTTTTTTATTTTGTTATAGATTACTCTTTCGTGCGCTGCATGTTTATCAATAAGACAGACTTTATTGTCGTATTCACAAATTATATATGTTTTAAACGCCTCACCTAAAAGTCTGAGCGGCTTCGGCGCAGTTTTTTCATCAGTTATAATAACCCTTTTGCTTTTTTCAGACTCAGAATTATTGACGACAGGCGTAACCGAAGTATTATTTATCGGTTCGGTATTTTTGAAAGTAGTTTGTTTTCGGTCCTGTGCATTTTCGATATGCTTAACAGGTTCAGTCGCAGGCTGATTCTGCCTTATTCGAGTCTTGAATCCCGAAACAAGATCGGGTTCATCAGCATTTGTAAATCCCCTGTTTATGTGTGCGGGATCAGAAACTGTAGCTACGCTTTTAAATTCAGAAGAAGACATTTTATTCCAGAAGGGTTTCTCACTTTTCTGAGGTGTAACAACAGTTTTTTCTGCATTTCCTTTAAACACTTTTTCGGGAGCCTGACGTACAGGTGTAGGTGTGTTATCATCCTCCACCATCTGTAGCTGCGTATAGTCAGGTTTTGCCTTTTCCGTAAGCTTTGCCATTTTTGCTGAATCGACCTGAGGCGCACTGTCGAAATCGCTTAAAGCACCCTTTACGGCGTAATAAACAGCAGTGGAAACCTTTCTTTCATCGCTGAAACGTACTTCTGTTTTAGCAGGATGAACATTCACATCCACGGTTTCAGGTCTCACATATACATTAAGCACACAGCTCGGGAACTTACCTACCATTATAGTATTTTTATAGGCGTTTTCCATCGAAGCCATTATTGAACGGGACTTGATATTTCTGTTATTAAGGAAGAAATACTGCATCGCTCTGGACGGACGTGAGCATACAGGCTTACAGATATAGCCGCTCACTTTAATTCCGTCGAGTTCATAATCAACCTCAAGAAGGCTTTCAGCAAAGGTTCTGCCGAAAACCGAATAAATAGCAGAAAGGAGTTTTCCGTCACCGGGTGTGATAAGTGCCTGTTTACCTTCACGAATGAATCTTATACTGATTTCAGGGTGAGACAATGCAATCTTGTCTACAACATCAGCAACCGCATTAGCCTCAGAAACATCACGTTTTAGGAACTTCATTCGGGCAGGTGTGTTATAAAACAAATCTCTTACGACTATAGTAGTGCCGTTAGGACATCCCGCCGCATCATAGCTGACCTGTACACCGCCTTCAATAGTAAAAGCGGTACCCATTTCTTCCTCGATAGTTTTAGTTAGAATTTCCGTACGGGAAACAGCGGCAATAGAAGCAAGCGCCTCACCTCGGAAGCCGAGAGTGAAGATAGAATTAAGATCATCCACATCCTTAACCTTGCTTGTAGCGTGGCTTAAAAATGCCTTAGGGACATCCTCTCTGCATATTCCACATCCGTTATCCGTTATGCGGATATATGTAACACCGCCATTCCGGATTTCTAAAGTAATTGTTGTAGCACCTGCATCGATAGAATTTTCCATAAGCTCTTTGACAACCGATGCGGGTCTTTCGACAACTTCACCGGCAGCAATTAATTCTGCTATATGCTTTGATAATACATTAATTCTTGCCATAAAGTTATCGCTTCCTTTCTTTTTACATACCCGACTGTCTTGCCTTAGTAACCAGCTCGTGAAGAGTCGTTAGAGCTTCAAGAGGGGTAAGTGTATTTATATCAATATTTTTTATTGTATCAATTATCTCATCA
>JAZNMU010000112.1:0-3801 GCA_045579865.1 Acutalibacteraceae bacterium | reverse complement strand
TCAAACAATCTGTTATACGATGTCATGGCGCACCTCCGGGATGTTTTGTAATTCCATTGTACAGAATCAAAGCAGAATAATGATATAATCTATATGCATAATTCTATCAGAATTCTGCTTTTTTGAATAGTGCCTTATACTGAAAACGTATAGTTTTTTGTCGAATTACGCAAAGATAAAATATGGAAAAATGAAATAACCTTGATAATGAAACATCTGCAATAAGTGAATATGAGCACTGAGAAGAAACACATTGCTATTTATTGCTCGGTACAGAACGCGCCGTTTTAATAGATACCGGTTTAGGCGTGGTAAATATAAAAAGCATTGTTAACAGTATTACCTCATTGCCCGTCCTCGTGATAACAACTCATGTTCATTGGGATCATATCGGCGGTCACCAGTATTTTCGTGATTTCGCCGTGCATGAAAAAGAGATAGCTTGGATATCCAAAAATTTTCCGATTCCTCTTAAAATGGTCAAAGAAAACCTCACTCGAAAGCCATGTGATTTTCCAAACGATTTCAATATTGAGAGCTATCAAGTTTTTCAAGGCATGCCTTCATTCACTATACGTGATGGTGACATTATAGAATTAGGCAATAGAAGGCTTCAAGTGCTTCATACTCCCGGACACTCTCCCGGACATTGTTGCTTTTATGAAAAAGAGCGTGGATACTTGTATTCTGGAGATCTGATATATAGCGGATGCCTTGATGCATTCTATCCATCGACGAATCCGATTGACTTTATGCATTCGGTTGATAAAATCAGAAAGCTTAACATACAAAAAATATGTCCTTCGCATTACGAAATCAATATTTCCATCGGAATAGTTGATAGAATTTACAATGCATTTTGCAAAATATACAGCCAAAACAAGCTCCAACAAGGTAACGGTATGTTTGATTTTGGTGATTTTCAAATACACATATAAATTCCAATTTGTTAAGTTCAACATTTTCCAAACTGCTCTCCCTGTGAGGGCAGTTTTTATATGTCATTCAAAAAATGTGACGCAGTATTCATATACCAAAATATTGAAATTTATGTACTGCTGTAGTATACTTGTGATAATCATTTCAGGAGGTGAACCTATGACCGGTGTAAGATATAAAATACCTATGCTGTCCGCAAAAGCAATTCTTGCTTATGCAAAACCTGTTGGCGAGGATATATACTCTTTCAATCTCAACAAAGCGGAAACTGCAAGTGCCTTATTGAATCACGGTGAAACCTATCAGGATGATAATGGCGTTTTCTATCAGCTGATGTCTATGCTTCACAGAGACGGTTATTCACCTGAAGATGATGAGATGATAATTGATGATTTGTACGACGCTATTATCTATCTTGATTTTGCAGGTATCTTCGACAGAAGTGCAGAGTACCCTAAAAATGCTTTAAGACAGAAAAAGGCTGAATCTATGTTCCGTCCTGAAGGTATTACTCTTGACCTTGGAAGCGGTCAGGATAAATATCTTGCCTTTGAGCGTTCTGCTTCTATGAGCAGAAATGCAAAGCTTTCATTTGTCCGTGCTGACCTCTATGATGAAATTACACGCAGAATAACCCTTAACTTAAAAATTGATGTTTGTGAGCTTTCAAAACTCTATGCATATAACGGTCTTTTGTTTTCGTCAGGCATCAGAGTTGAGCCTGATAATAAGTACTTTCTTGAAAATGTTGCTATTGTACCTAACCCGAAGCATATTACAAATGATGTTTCTTATGTGACAGTTGCAGATGTTACAGGTGAAGGCAGTATAAGGAAATACGAAAGAACGGAATGTACAGGTGATATTGAAACCACCCGTTTTGACGGTATGGGACTGATTTCACCTGAGTTTGCTGATGAACTTGATAAAAAGATAGGCAGTAAAAAGCATCACAGTTCTTTTCAGATTCGTATGCCATATATCAAGGGAATGGTACATAAAACCGATTTCAAAGCCTTATTCAAAGAAGCAGGCATTGAAACAATAACCGATATATGGGGAAGAAAGCACCAAGTTGACAGCCTTTGTATGATACTTACCGAAAGTCAGTTCAAGGGCTACAAGTGGCTGAAACAGTATAATATTTCATGGCAGACATATGTCCAGCTCTGCCGAGCTTATGAGCATACCATATACATCACCAACGTCAGCAAAACAGAAGCTGAGGATACAACCGAGCTTAACTATCAGTTCCTCAATACGGTAAAAATGCTTTCATCTGAATTCAGACCCGATGATTTACCTTTGGGTTGGAACCATTCACCCTCTGAAGATGAAAGAATGTGGCTGACTAAGCCGACAGAGCAGAGGTATTATGACCTTCGCTATGATACTGATGCCCGTATAAAGTATTTTACCGATAAGGCTGATGAATGGACCTTCGGCAGAAAAAGCCGCAGCTATCATCTTGCAGAACTGTTGAAAAGAAATCCAAAGTTCATCAATGAGCCATACTTTGTCCGTCAGCTTGACGATGCGGCAGAGAGCCTGCTTAAAGATTACTCCATAGGCCGCTTACTTGTTGACGGTGATAACCGTTTCTTTGCAGCTGATATTATGGAGCTATTCTATGAGCTTATCAGAAATAACGGCGGAAGACCTGACATTTACGCAGATATTAGAAATGAATTCCTTGATACAAATGAGTTTTATGCTCCCGGTGCTGTTTACTCTCAGCAGGATATCTATGCCCTTCTCCGTAACCCCCATATTGCACGAAATGAAGAAGCTCTTGTTAAGCCGTTAAAGAATATCGGCACTTACAGAGAAAAGTACCTTTCAGGTCTTACGGATGTAATTATGGTAAACTCTGTTTCACTTCTTGCCGAAAGACTTGGCGGTGCAGACTTTGACGGTGATATGATTAAGACAGTAGCCGAGCCGAAGCTTACATCTTGTATTGTAAATAATTATAGTGCGGGTGATTTCTCACTTGGTGGTAATCTGCCTTTATTAAGCATACCATCCGCAGAACCAATCATTGCCGATGCAAATGATTGGTACAAACGCTTTGAAACAATACGAAATACATTTTCATCCCGTGTCGGTCAGATTTCAAACGCGGCTCTTGACCGTAGTATAATCGCTTATGATGAAAACACCGATGATGAAAAGAAGGAGCAGTACCGCAAGGAAACAGAGGTGCTTGAGATACTGACAGGTCTTGAGATAGACTCAGCCAAAAGCGGTATAAAGCCCGATTTGACAGAATATCTTGAAACCAACAAAGCCGAAAGAACATCCTTCCTTAAATACAAAACCCTTATTGAAAAAGCAGAGAGTAAGCGCCGTTGGTATGAGCCTACCTTTGATGAACGCTTCAAGAAATTCTTTGACGGTCAGAATTGGGATGAGGTCAGCTCTAACCTTGAAAAGCTCCCGTATTTTGCAAGGGAACTAAAAAAGAATACACCAAGAGCAGAAATTCGTCAGGCTGATGCAAGTGAGCTTTTCACCTTTGCAAAGCCCGGTTGGGAAAAGAAACTTGACCCGAAGATTCTTGACTATGTAGGCAGAGTAATAGCTGATTATGAAGAATGCCTTAAAAGAATAAGGTCAAGGCGACATGCCGCAAGCAAGCTTAAAGCAAAGCACAATGATATTAACCGTATTCTGTATATGCAGAACAAGGAAAATGATTACGAAGCCGATGAGCTTGCTGCAGTATTTATTAATCTGCCCGAAGAAAGAGTAAATGAGATATATCTTGCAGTCAGAAGTGAAAATTGGCACTTTATGAAAGAGGATGAAAGATACACCTTTCTCATAAAGTATCTGCCTGAAACAGAGTACAGAGAGTAT
>JAZNMU010000111.1:0-5747 GCA_045579865.1 Acutalibacteraceae bacterium | reverse complement strand
GGTTTCCGCCCTCAAGGAAATATCTTCCTTCGAAAATCAGAAAAACTCTATGGCTTATCTTCTCAGAAAAGGCGGTGTCGCTCCCCTTTACGCTCTCGGAGCAATGCTGGCAGAAAATCTGCTTACATCCATAGTAAGTATGTTTATGTAAAAAATCTCTCCCTTGACAAAAAGGGAGAGATGTTATTTTTACAGCTTTTCGAAATCCTCTGCACCGTGCTTACACAGAGGACAGACGAAATCGGGAGGTAACTCCTCGCCCTCATAAACATAACCGCAGATTTTACATACGTAGCCCTTCTTCTCTTTCGGCTGTGGCTTCGGCTTTACATTGGCGTGATAGTATGCATAGGTCATACTTTCTTTATCATTGAGCACCTTAGCTTCCGTTACCTTACAGATAAACATAGTGTGTGTTTCGAACTCTACCTCAGAATCCACCTCTAAAGAAAGGAAGGAGTTAATGAAGAAATTCAGATAAGCTATACCGTTTTCACTTCTGCTTACGCTCATTCCGTCCATTTTATCCTTATCTCTGCCGCTGACGAAGCCGAACCACTCGAAAATACCGAATGGTGCGTCTGTGCTCAGGCAATTGACGTTCATTTTACCTGTATTTTTAATAAATTCGTGAGTGTAGTTATCCTTATTGACCGTAACTGCTACTCTCAAAGGATTGCTTGTAAGCTGTGAAACGGTGTTCACTATACAGCCGTTTTCCTTTTCACCGTCCTTGACAGTGAGAACATAAAGTCCGTAGCCTATTTTAAAAAGTGCTGTGGGATCTGTTTTTCCGCTCATAATATTTCCTCCTTTTATTTGCTGACCTTATAATAACATATTTTTCCACAGTTATAAATAGTTTATGTGAAAAATCCGCCTGCTTTTTACACAGACGGATTTTTTCTTTGGAGGATGTATGATTATTTTATATGAATTTTTCCATTTCTACTGTAATGCTGAACAGGTCACCGCTGATTTCGATACCAAGGCTACCGTTCTGTAATGTGCAGAGATTTTCCGCTATGGAGAGTCCGAGACCGTTGCCCTCGGTAGTTCTTGACTGCTCACCGCGTACAAATCTTTCCTTAAGCTCGTCGGCGCTGATGTTAAGAGGAGCGGCAGATATATTTTTGATGTTTATGATGCCTCTGTCCCCTCTTTCGGTGACGGTGATGTAAACACGGGTGCTTTCCAGTGCGTATTTTCTCACGTTAACGAAAAGATTTTCCAGCACTCTGTAAATATGCTTACTGTCTGCCTTTATCATAACGTCATTTTCGGGAATGGAAAGGATTAAATCAAGTCTCTTTGCTTCGAAGCTGTCCTCGAATTCACCTATAAGCTGATTAATCAGTTCTCTGCAGCTGACACAGACAAACTCTACGGATAAGGCACCTGCCGAAGCCTTACTGGCTTCAACTAAATCTTCAATAAGCACCTTAAGTCTGTCACTCTTTTCACTCAGTACCTGCAGATAGGAAAGGGCCGTTTCGTCAGTAATGTCACACTTTTTCATCAGGTCCACATAATTAATTATGCTCGTCAGAGGAGTTTTCAGGTCGTGAGAAACATTGGTGATAAGCTCCGTTTTCGTCTTTTCCTGTCTTACCGCCTCATCAACTGCGGCTTTTATACCTTCACCGAGACATTGAAGGTTTTCGGCGGGAAGGTAGAGATAATCGGGAAGTGCATTTTTATCTATATTAATATCTGTGTTTCCTTCGTGCATTTCCTTAATGACAGTAAAGAGCTTATCCACACCGCCCACGAAACGCAGACCTCTGTAAACAATGTACAGGTCGAAGAGGAAGAGAGCCGCTATTATTAAAAGACACAGTTCCCAGACATCTGATGCCCCGGCTGATACGGCTACTCCGCCGACGATAACATTTATTCCTATCATTATCGCCGTTCTTATAATAACTGTCTTCTTAAGCTCCTTGGTATAAAGAATCTTACCGTTTACATAATCCTTTATTCTTCTGCCGTATTTCATTAGCCTTCTTATGCACCGCACGATGAAAATATTCTTTAACAGACTGCGGTTTTTGATGTGTCTTGCCAAGTAAAGAATCAGGTCAAGACAGATAAGGAAAAACAGGATGATTAAAACCAGCATACATAAGCCTACGGTTTTCTTCATCATTGTGTCTATATAAACCTCGAGGAAATAATATATTCCCAAGCCGCATAGGAAGCCCAGACCGCCGTCAACTGCTATTCTTATTTCGGGGAATGCCTTGTCAGTTTTATAAAGATGTATTTCTTTACTGCCCTTTCTCTTGCCCGTAATAGCTATAAGATAGAAAGTACAGATAAGAAGAAGTATGCCGAGTATTCCGCAGGTAAAGGCGCAGTCCTCTATAATCTCCTGTGCCTTTTCGATATTGCTTTTCACCGTGGCGAAATGGCAGGTCTCGTAGTCGGCATTTTTATCAAAGGCGATGTAAAGTTCGATATCCGAGGCAGTAATTCTGTTCTGCTGAACAAGTGATACAGATACTCTCGTGGTTTCGGGCACGGTTACGGGCTCACCGAATTCATCAATGTATATCTTCGTTTCTGTAGCATTTGACGGAACAACCGCAGTTACCGCTCCGCCGTTTTCATCGGTCACATTTGCAAGTGTGGTGTTCACAACCTTAGCCGTAGTATCAGGCATAGTAGTATGTGTTACCGCTGTGTATTCTTCACTCTGATAAGCAAAGCGGTTATTTTCCGTAAACCAGTCAAGGTATGTATCGCTGTAAAATAATCCGTTATTAAGATATATAGTTCCGTCCTGACTGTAGGAGTAGGTGTCGAAGTTTCCAAAATAATCCTTTACCTCCTGCGCCTCGCTCTTTTCATCTAATTTTTCTATGTTGGTAATGGTGTTGCCCTTACCGTCACGGATGAAATATCGGGCTGTTCCTGCGTGCTCTTTGATTCTCATTTCACTTACGAGATACTGCTCATAAAATTCCTTATAGGAGGAGTAATATTTCTCTACGGAATTTGTGGAAAGAAGATCCTTTTTCAGAGCATCTCTGTTGACCCTAAAGGCATAATATCCGGGATAGTATCTGGCTATTATATCTTCTTCATCGGCCTCCTCGCAAATGTACCGCATCTCCTGATTATAATAAACATTATCGTACTTTATGTTTTTGAATTCCTCGGAGGCGGAAAGAGGAAGTGTCGGCTCTGCTACGGCTCCTTCCATTCTGCGATATTTATAATAGTTTATCTCATTGTCATAATAGGTCTCGTAATTAGCGCCATTGCCTTCTTCATAAACATACATTCCCGTAATTTCAATTATGCCCGCATTATAAAGCTCCAAGAAATCCGAAAAATAATTAGATGCGGAATAAATAATTCTGTCCTTATAAAAATCCGTCTCTTTTTCAAAATTTTCGTTATACTCCTTGAGACGCTTTTTGTAATCCTTTTCCGTGCCGTTTCCGAACTCGTTCATTTTCGTCTGCAGATAAGAAAGCAAAGTGGTATAACCGTTACGGAATGTGCTGTATGACCATTCATTTTTTTCGATGCCTAAAAAATCGTAATTAAGTGCATCGCTGAAGTTGACATAAACCAGATTATCCTCCTCTGCCTTATCATAGGATGACAGCAGCTGACTTATCATTCCGCTTATGCACAGAAGACACAGCAGAACAGCTATCACTCTTTTGAGGGTATCTCTTTTATATTTTTTCAATCCTGTATCCAATTCCCCACACCACCTTAATATATTTTGGATTTTTAGTGTCGATTTCTATTTTTTCTCTTATTCTTCTGATATGTACCGTTACTGTTTTTTCAGTGGAGAAGGCGTTTTCATTCCATACGTTCTCGTAAATCTGATTTGAGGAAAGAGTCTTATCCATATTAATCATCATATATTCCATAATCTTATACTCCGTGGCAGTAAGCCTGACCTCCTCACCGTCCACAGTGACCTTTTTAGCTTCAAGGTCAATGGAAAGACCGCCCGTGGTAAGAACATTTTCCTTTTTTGGCACAGAGCCGAGAGAAACATATCTTCTTATCTGGCTTTTTACTCTTGCGCAAAGCTCAAGAGGACTGAATGGCTTGGTCACATAATCGTCACCGCCGAAGCCGAGGCCTGCTATCTTGTCCGTGTCCTCGCTTTTAGCTGAAAGAAAGATAATGGGAACGTTGCTTTTCTCTCTTATTTTCAGGGTAGCATTTATGCCGTCAAGGACAGGCATCATCACATCCATAATAATACAATGTACCTCTTCTTTTTCCACACATTCCACAGCCTGTCTGCCGTTATAGGCACAGACCGTTTCATAGCCCTCCGCCTTAAGATAAATTTCTATGGAGCGTACTATGGCCTCGTCATCATCGCAAATCAGAATCTTATACATAAAAACTCTCCTTTTCCTGTGGTACGCATTTATTATAAAATGCCCCTATTAAAACTTACGAAAGTAATTATAACAAATTTATTACAAATATAAAAGTACGGTGTGTACTTATATTTTTCATAAAAAAAGCAAATAAAAAGGAGCAAAAATGATCAAACTACTAAAGATTTAGTAAAAAACGGAAAATACTTGAATTTTTTTCCATTTTTTTGTATGATATAAAATAGCGAAATTTTTTAATTAATTTTATATTTTAAAAAAAAGAACAAAAAAGTTTTTGCTCCGAAAAAATATGAACAGAGGTGGTATTTTGAAAGTACAATTCACAGAAACAATCCTTCGTGATGCAAACCAGTCACTTATCGCTACAAGAATGGGTTTTGAAGAATTCGAGCCTATTCTCGCAGAGCTTGATAAGGCAGGCTACTACTCACTCGAATGCTGGGGCGGCGCAACCTTCGACTCCTGTCTTCGTTACCTGGGTGAAGACCCCTGGGAGAGACTCAGAAAAATCCGCAAGGCATGTCCCAACACAAAGCTCCAGATGCTCCTTCGCGGTCAGAACCTTTTAGGCTACAAGCACTATCCCGACGATGTAGTACGTGCCTTTGTAAGAAAGTCAGTTGAAAACGGCATCGACATCATCCGTATTTTCGACGCACTCAATGACCTTCGTAACATCGAGGTAGCAGTAGATGAAACCCTTAAGTGCGGTGCACATCCCTCAGGTACCATTTGCTACACTCTTTCCCCCATTCATAACCTCGAAAATTATGTAAAGCTCGCTAAGGATATGGAAAAGATGGGTGTTCTTTCCATCTGTATCAAGGATATGGCAGGCATCATGGGTCCCCAGGAGGCTTACGACCTCGTAAAAGCTATCAAGGCTGAGGTAAACCTTCCCGTTATCGTTCACACCCACTCCACCACAGGTCTCGGTGCCCTCACTCTCCAGAAGGCAGTAGAGGCAGGTGCAGATGTTATCGACACAGCTATTTCCTGTTTCTCAGGCGGTACATCACAGCCCCCCACGGAAACCCTCGTTTACGCTTTAGGTCAGCAGGGCTACGAAATCGACGTAAAGATGGACTCTCTTAAAAAAATCAATGATTTCTTCAAGCCCGTCAGAGCAAAGGCTCTCGAAAGCGGTCTTCTCAACCCCGTGGTACTTGCCACAGACACAGACGCTCTTCTTTATCAGAAGTCGGATCGTAGCCATGTCGTTCTGTGAGCCAAGGAGTTGGGTCTAGTCATTGTCTTCCTAAGACCGCTTGGCCTCCGACTTCCGTCAGAGCAAAGGCTCTCGAAAGCGGTCTTCTCAACCCCGTGGTACTTGCCACAGACACAGACGCTCTTCTTTATCAG
>JAZNMU010000110.1:0-5612 GCA_045579865.1 Acutalibacteraceae bacterium | reverse complement strand
TAAGGTTTGCGGTTTATTCGCGGACCTCTCCGTCACTTCGTGACACCTCCCCTTTTAGGGCGAGGCTATACACTCCCTCCGTCCAACCTTTCACGGCTGAGGGATGCGAGTCTTCTACGAGGATTCTACAGTGACATAAATACTCCTGTCATCTTGGGCGTAGCGAAAGATCTTGAAACCTGACGGATAATATCCACCCGTACTGATAGAGGCAGAGTTTAGTGTGTTCAGCGGACGACAGACGGTCGCTCCTTCGGTGTATGCAGTTTTCGCTGATACGGCTCGCCATATCACTGCAAAACGAAGGAAAAATACATCTTTTTTCGTAAAGCATAAAACCTTTACGGCTAAAGCGGAGCTGTAAAGGTTTTTTCTTTACTGTGTGGAAAACACGGTCGAAAACGTTAAAACCCGTGGATAAACTAACATTCAGACCTGTTAAAAGTACTTTAAACTGTGAAAAACTGTAAAGTTTTCAACTTTACTGACAGAGTTTTCCACATTTTTGTTGAAAACTTATGAGGATTATTCATTATGCATAATTTTCTGCATATACAATCAGACCGAATTAATACTCTCTCGCTATTCTGGCAAATCGATAATCGTTTTCATAGCTGATGGTACCTGATGAGCGGTAAATACTGAGTACAAGACCTATGGCTAAATATACGCAAACCGTAGACGAACCACCCGCACTTATGAAGGGAAGTGTGATACCGATAACAGGAAGAAGTCTCGTACACATACCGATATTGATAACTGCCTGAGCTATAAGCATAAAGGCTACACCGTAGCACATCATTTCAGCGGCAAAGTTTTTAGCTCTTTTACCTACAGCCACTACTCTGATAGCAAGCAAAAGGAAAAGACTCAGAAGCACAAGCGCACCGATAAAGCCGAACTCCTCGCAGATGGCAGAGAAAATCATATCGTTCTGCTTTTCGGGTAAAAGTGTGCTTTGGGTAAGCTCGCCCTGATAAAGACCCATACCCGTAAAACCGCCGTTCTGTATTGCCTTAAGTGCCTGACTCTGCTGATAAATTTCCGTAGGGTAGGCTTCGGGATTAAAGAGAGCGAGAATACGGTTACGCTGAATGTTATCAAAAACCTTAAGCCATATAACGGGTGAAGCAGCAGCGATAAGAAGTCCCCCCGCAGGGAAGTATGCCCAATGGACACCTGAAACGAGCATCATTCCGATGAACATAAGACAGAAGATAAGAGCCGAGCCCATATCACCCGTAGCCACGACAAGCACTATGGGAATCATAGCGTGGACACAGAGGAAAAATACTGTCTTGAGTGAGGAAATGTCGTTTTTAACCTTGCTTAAATGAAATGCAAATGTAACGATAAAGCCTATCTTGACTATCTCCGACGGCTGAAAGTAAAGCTGACCCGGAAGCTTCAGCCAGGAAATAGCATCACTTCGCGCGTCAGGTGAAACACCGATAAAGAAAAGTGACATCATAAGGCCTATTCCTGCAAATCCGATAAGCGGCCACAGCTTGAGTATAATATCATAGTCGATAACGGAGATAATGAAAGCCGCCACTATGCCCAGACCGAAGGCGAGAATCATAACCCTCGTATCTCGGGAAATATAAGTTCCCGCATCTGCGCTGAAGGTGGCACTGCTTACGGCTACGGTACCGAAAACAGAAAGTGCCGTACAGAGAAAGACAGTTATCAGATCCGTTCCTTTCAGAAAACTTTTAAGGGCTTTAACCATTTTTCAAGTCCCCTTTTTTCAAAGTCTTTGCCTTGAGTTCTCTTTCCGCCTGAGGAAGACGAAGATAAGCGGGCATAATCTCACTGCCTGAAAGAAGCTTGTCCTCGCTGTAATTCCTTTCAGCGGCAAAGGCAACGGAAGAGCCTCTCTGATAAACCGAGGCGGCACCCGCTTTTTTATAACCTAAAGCCTTATGACAAATTTCTGCTCCGTCACCGACGAAGATAATTTCGCCCTCATATTCCTTAAGTATTTCACCAAGGTCGTCTATTTTAAGAGCAGAGTCCTCCATCAGTCTTGTAACGGTACCGCCGTCATTAAGAAATACAGCGCAGTAAACCTGCTGACAGCGGGCATCCATAACGGAAACGGCTATGCAGTCTCTGTCAGAAAGATTATAGGCGAGAGCCTCTAAAGTGGAAACGGGCATCGCCTTTTTGTCGAGACCGTCGCAAAGGCCCTTTACTGCCGCCACGCCGATTCTCACTCCCGTAAAGGAGCCCGGGCCCACACTGCAGGCGAAAAAGTCAATGTCCGAAAGCTGAATTTCCGCATTTTTCAGCGTGCTGTCAATCATCGGTAAAAGAGTGCGTGAATGGGTAAGGCCCGTATTTACGGAGCTTTCACTTAAAATTTTTCCGTTCTCCGTCACTGCCACAGAGGCACAGACGGCACTGGTATCAATGGCTAAAATCTTCATCACATTCCACTCCTTCCACGATGATAATTCTGCTGTTTTCATCTTCGTATTTTTCTATGGTAACTCTGACCGTATCCTCGGGCAGAGCATTTTCGATGTTTTCGCTCCATTCAACGGCTAATATGGCACCCATATCAAGATAATCGAAAAAGCCACTGGAGTAAAGGTCGTCCCAACTCTCAACCTTATACATATCAAAATGCACCAAAGGAGGATTTCCGCCGTAATCGTTCACTATGGCGAAGGTGGGACTTGAAACGTGGCAACTTATGCCCATTCCTTTGGCAAGACCGCGGGTGAAGGCTGTTTTACCCATACCGAGACCGCCGAAAAATGCCACTACTGTGCCGCTCTTCAGATGCTTTGCTATTTCTGCGGCAAAGGCTTCTGTTTCTTCTGTGCTGTGGGTAATGCGGGTAATCATACTTTCACCTCTTTACGAAATAGTTTACATAATATAATAGCACGAAAAGAGAATGAGGTCAAGAGAATAAAAAAGCCTTTATATGTATATTTCATCTTGCTTTTTTTCCTACTGCGGAATATAATTAAGTCAGCATAAAAAAAGGAGTATAACTATGAACAGAAAAATCAGACAAGCTCTCATAACCGCTCTTTCAGTGCTGATTCTCGCTCTCTGCCTTTCAGTTAGCGTAACTGCGGCAAATGATGCCGTAGGAACAGTATCAAAGCTAAAAGCCACTGTAACTGCCACATCCGTAACCCTCAAATGGAACAAGGCAAAAAATGCCAAGGGCTATCAAGTTTCAGTCAGAAAAGGCAACAAATGGAAATCTGTTGCCATAGTCACTTCCACCACCTGTAAGGTAAACGGTCTGAAAGCCGGAACAAAATATACCTACCGTGTAAAAGCCTACGGCAAAAACGGCAAGAAAAAGGTATGGTCAAAAAAAACAAAAGATATTTCCGTTCTCACCGCACCGAAAAAGGTAAGCGGTTTTAAGGGCAGTATCAGCGGTAAAACCGCCACCCTTAAGTGGAAGAAAACCAAAGGTGCTACAGGTTATATAATTTATCAGTACAGCTCTGATGTAAAGAAATGGGTTGAAATTAAAACCACCAAATCCTTTAAGGTAAAAATCAAAAATCTCGAACCGGGCAAAGCCTACAAATTCGCAGTAAAGGCATACAGCAAAAAGGATAATAAAACAGCTCTTTCAGCATCTTATGCTAAAGTGTCTCTCACAGCAAAGCCCGATTCGCTCGAGCCGGTTTCCTTAATTGCAAACTCTTACGGCTACGGTGACGGAGTGATTTATGTTGAGGTCAATCCGTCGAACTGGAACGGAAACTTCGCAAGCGCAAGCCAGAACATAACTTTGAAAGTTAACGGAACTGCTCTTGACACCACGGCAACCTGCACCGTCCCCTCAAAGAAAACAGGCGGAATCTATGAAATTAAAATAACCGTTCCGCAACAATCCGTGAATCACGGTGATGTGGTTTCTTTCACTATCCCCACAGGCATTGTAAAAAATCAAGCGGGAACACAGTATAATCTAAGCTACAGTTCATCCGTCACAGTATAAAATAAACACACCCGTCAGGCCCCTTCCCGACGGGTATTTTTCTGTCTTATCCAAAAGGAAAAGATGTTTATATAAAAATATTGAAATTTCAATGAGATTGTGATATACTGATAAAGCCAAATTAACTGAATATGTGGAATTAGTGTAATTTATCTTTTTACGGATAGGTTTGTTTTATTGTACCCAAAAAACTCAATAATAAAACGATTTGTTAAAAATGCAAATTCCATTTATTGTTGAGTTTGGGTACACCAGTTTCACATAAAGTTAGTTTGGCGCTATCGGAGTTTGCGTTTTATGTGCGCTTACTTCGGTTGGCGCACTTTTTTATTTTAAAGGAGAAAAATAATGGGACTACACATTGACAAGCTGTACAGCAAGTTTGATAATGCAAAGGAGCATATTCTGACACCGGAAGCCTTTAAAAAATATGATGAGCTCTCAAAGCTGTGGATAAGGCTTACTATAGATCTTCCGGTTGAAGAAAAAGCAGGCTACATTTGCCTGCGCGCCTCGTTTGACGACTTTCTGAACACCTGCTGTAAGGATCATTTTTCGAAGGGTTTTGAATCCGGTGTCAATGTTGCTTATAAATTAAGAGATAAAACCCTCGCTCCGCTCGAAACAGAGGACCACGGATAAAGCAGAGATAAGTAATGACAAAATAACCAAAAAAGCATTTTTTTTCTTATGCAACAAATATAATAAATATAAAACAGATGTATTTCAGTTAAAAACTTTGACACATCTGTTTTTCGTTTTACTTTCCGATCTGTGCTTAATGCAACAGTCTCTCATCTATTATTTAAGCTCATTTATACTTATAATCTTTTTTACATCCTTTAAATCTGTTTCATCATCTGCAGCTACAGCCGCTACGGCGAAAGTAACCATCATCGCAGCCGTTAAAAGCAGAGAAATCATTCTTCTCGGTTTGTTCATCCTACACCTCCTCCTATTTTTCTTATACTATGATGATACTCTTTTTTACTCTGCGGTCAATACAGTACAGACATTATTAACTTATTATTTATCTTTTCACCATAAATTGAGTTAAATTTTTTCATTTTTTCTCTCATAAACTTCCCTAAACTTATTGCAAAACTTTATATATTATAGTATACTAATTGAGTATGTAAACTGGTATCGTGTTTTTTATGGTACCTAAAAAAATTACGGAGGATTCTACTATGGCAGAAATCGAAAAAAGCAACAGTTTTATCGATATGGAACACGAAGTTTTAAAGTTCTGGGAAGATAACGATTGCTACAATAAGCGTACAGAAAAAAATAAAGACAAGCCCCGCTTCCGTTTCATCGACGGACCTATCACAGCGAATAACCCTATGGGTATCCACCACGCATGGGGACGTACCCTCAAGGATACCTTCATCAGATACAAATATATGAAAGGTTACGATTGCCGTTGCCAGAACGGTTTCGACTCACAGGGTCTCTGGGTTGAGGTCGGTGTAGAAAAAGACCTTGGCTTCGAGAGCAAAAAAGACATCGAAGATTACGGCATCGACAAGTTTACAAGACAGTGTGTTGACAGAGTTAAGACATATTCAGGTGTAATCACCGAACAGTCAAAGAGACTCGGTCAGTGGATGCAGTGGGATAACTCCTA
>JAZNMU010000109.1:0-48805 GCA_045579865.1 Acutalibacteraceae bacterium | reverse complement strand
AAATGAACGTCAATTGCCTGAGCACAGATGCTCCCTTCGGTATTTTCGAGTGGTTCGGCTTCGTCAGCGGCAGAGACAAGGACAAAATGGACGGAATGAGCGTAAGCAGAAGCGAAAACGGTATCGCTTATCTGAACTTTTTCATTAACTCCTTCCTTTCTTTAGAGGTGGAGTCTGAGGTAGAGTTCGAAACACACACTATGTTTATCTGTAAGGTTACTGAAGCTAAGGTGCTCAATGATAAGGAAAGTATGACCTACGCCTATTATCACGCCAATGTAAAGCCGAAGCCGCAGCCCAAGGAGAAAAAGGGCTATGTATGTAAAATCTGTGGTTATGTCTATGAGGGCGAGGAGTTACCTCCCGATTTTGTCTGTCCTCTCTGTAAGCACGGTGCAGAGGATTTCGAAAAGCTGTAAAAATAAAATCTCTCCCTTTTTGTCAAGGGAGAGATTTTTTACATAAACATACTTACTATAGATGTAAGCAGATTTTCCGCCAGCATAGCACCGAGAGCGTAAAGGGGAGCGACACCGCCTTTTCTGAGAAGATAAGCCATAGAGTTTTTCTGATTTTCGAAGGAAGATATTTCCTTGAGGGCGGAAACCGTATAATTTCTGTAAAGATGATTTGCCACGAAGCCGGCTATAAGATTTATTACGAACTGTACGCCCATAAATGTCATAACGGGAATATACAGAGCCTCCAGCTCCATAAGCATAGTAGCGGCATCTGATTCGTTTGTGACTTCAGCCAGTTTTTCCATCAGAGGCATAGCTTTATTTACGAAATCTAAAAGAGAAGGCGTTGAGATAATGGAAAGACAGAGATTAGCTGTCAAAAAGATAATGCCAGGCTTTATGAGCTTTCTGTAAAAGAACCAGTAAGGTGAGAAGAAAAATGCAGCAAAGTTAAAGGAAAGCTTTCTGCCGAAATCGAACCTTTTGAATTTTTCGATGTACTTCATAGCTGAGGAGCCGATGAAGGCACCCATAAGATTAGTGTGTACACCGCAGGTCTTGTCTTCCTTAGGAAAGGGGCCTCCGAAAGAGAAATCCTCGCCGTCGGGAGAAAAGCCTGAGGAAGATGAAATAACATCTATCAGCTTCTGCTCAATTTCGTCACGGGTGGGGGAGGTGTCAGTTACGGGAGTGCCGTCATTTTCGAAGCCTTCGCCTTCACCGAGAGTAAAGGGAGCTTTATATTCGGGTATGTTATTTCCTTCGGCGGGTGAAGTTTTCGCCGCTTCTTTTTCTTCTTCTCTTGCCGAGGCGTCCACCACATTATAGCCGAAGAGGGTGAATTTCATAGAGCACTGCTTGCAGTGGTCACTGCCCTCGGGGTTTCCGTAGCCGCAGTTGGGGCAGGGGATTGTCTTGGTCTTTTCGGCCATCGGTACGGCGACAGTGACAAGATTGTCAGAATTAGTCCAGGTGAAATCTTCACCGTGCTTATGGGCATTTACGCAGCCGCCGTGATTTTTATAGCATTCTCTGTGCTGAGGTGTGGCACATTCGGGACATACTACTATATCTTCATCGTCGGTGAAGATTTTACCGCAGCCGTCACAGATTTGATTAGTGTAGCGCATAGTTTATTTGTCTCCTTTGTGGGGTTTATTCGGAATAAAAACAGTCATTTTCCCATTTCGCAGGGTTAGTGTCGATATATTCCCATATTTTTTCGTAATCCTTTTCGTTGCGGATAATGTGGTCGTGAAATAATTTTTGCCATGGTGAAAAACAGATTTGTTTTGACACATAACCTTTCATTTGTTGTATGACAGTTGATATTGTAGGGGCGACCATTGGTCGTCCGTTTTCATTGTAGGTGTCAATTAATAACAATAAATGTATATGATTAGGCATTATGACATATTTTTCTACGAAAACAGCAGGATAATGTGTATTTATATTTTCAATTGCATATTTCGTGATTTGACCACATCGTGTCAAGGACATTTCCGGCGGACGACCAATGGTCGCCCCTACGATTTTTCCGAATATATGTTCTTTGTCCTTGGTGCATATTGTTATGAAATACATACCGTTACTGCTGTAATCGTAATTTTTTAATCTGTTTGGTTTCCGTGCGGGCTTATCCACAAATATCATCCTTGATTAATTTTATATATTGTATAACCAAATGACGTTAAAAGCAACTGTTTTTCATTATTTTGCCCTTCGTAATGAAAAAATATTTTATTTTGATATTGCTCTTTAAAAATAAATGTGTATAATGTAAAAGGATAAATTTGTTTATACAAATAATACTGTAAGGACAGAATAAATATGAAACTTAAGATTTAATTAAAATGATACACCAATTCTATATATAATTGAAAGGAAAATTACTATGGTTCAGTTTGAAGAATTAAGATTAAGATTAATGGAAAGCGAAAAGCCTCTGGGTGAGCTCGCTTCTGCATTAGGATTAGAAGAAATGGCAAAGGAAGTGGCAGTCCTCGAGGAGCAGTCAGCTGCCGAGGATTTCTGGAACGACCTTGCCAATTCACAGAAGGTGCTTCAGAAGGTAGCCTCACTTAAGGGCAAGATTAAAGCCTACGAGGATCTGCAGACTGCCTATGAGGATGCACTTGTTATGATTGAGCTTTCCGACGAGGAGGGTGATCTTGACCTTCTTCCTGAATGCGTGGCAAGCGTAGAGGCTGTGGAGGCCGAGCTTGAAAAGCAGACTCTTGCTACACTTCTTTCCGGCGAATATGATGCGAAAAATGCTATTCTTACCTTCCATGCAGGTGCAGGCGGCACCGAGGCTCAGGACTGGTGTCAGATGCTTTTCAGAATGTATGGTCAGTGGGCAACCAAGCACGGCTTCAAGTTCACCACCGTTGACTTTCTCGACGGCGATGAAGCAGGTCTCAAGTCCGCTACTGTAGTTATCGAGGGTGAAAACGCCTACGGTTATTTAAAGAGTGAAATGGGTGTTCACCGTCTTGTGCGCGTATCTCCCTTTGACTCCTCGGGTAGAAGACATACTTCATTCGCTTCTCTCGAGGTTATGCCTGAAATCGACGACACTATTGAGGTTGACATCAGCCCCGAAGATATTACAATGGAAGTTTACCGTGCTTCGGGTGCCGGCGGACAGAAGGTTAACAAAACTTCATCAGCTGTTCGTCTTATCCATAATCCCACAGGCATCGTGGTATGCTGTCAGGTAGAGCGCAGTCAGCATCAGAACAGAGAAGTATGTATGAGAATGCTTAAATCCAAGCTTATTGAAATCAAGGAAAGAGAGCATCTGGAAAAAATCGAGGACATCAAGGGCGAACAGAAAGAAATCGGCTGGGGTAGCCAGATCCGTTCTTATGTGTTTATGCCTTATACTCTCGCCAAGGATCACAGAACAGGCTTCGAAATGGGTAATATCAATGCTGTTATGGATGGCGAAATCGACGGCTTCATCAATGCTTACCTTAAAAAGCAGAGTCTGGATGCACTCAGTGCGGAGTAATCGTCTTATATTATAATGTAATAGAGCAGGTAATCGGAAGGTTACCTGTTTTTTGTATATATCTTTAATTCTTTATTGTGGTCAGGAAATATCCTACCACAATTCCTCTGTCAAAATCCACAATAACCTGTTCATTTTTTCGTTACAAAAGCCAAATTTTTAATAATTATAAAAGTTTTCCTTTCCCGTTATTGACTTTGTTGATTTTTTAATGCTATACTGATACTAACTAAAAGTGACTCTTTATACCCTTTTGGGGATTTAGTGCGCCAAAAAACGGTCAGGTCAGGGGCTGTGGCGATGAATTTTTAAAAGGGAAAAGCGTACACGGTGAATTTCGTTTTTATGGTGAAAGCCATTTTATGAAATACATAAGTTAATTTTTATTAAGGAGGAAAATCTTAATGAAAAAGTATTTTAAATTACAAGCAAAGAAATCATTATCTTTATTCTTAGCAGTGCTTATGTTATTGTCTTGCTGGGTGTGGGTAGCACCTGAAAAGGCAGAGGCTGCTGACCAGCATGACGGATATTATAAGATCAGAGTAGTAGGTCATGTTACCAATAATATGGACGCCAGCGGACCGACCTGGACGGCTACTTTAATGAATGGCGGCACAGCTTCATTGACTGATAACGGCGCTCTTGTTAACGGTAACAGCGGGCAGGCTGCTATCACAGACGAAGTATGGGTAAATTCTTTCCCTGAGAGTTTGAAAGTTAATATACCTGTAACTTGTGGTGACCATGATGACGGTCGAGTTGAAAAGAATGCTCTTCAGGTTTATGACTTTGCAAACAGTAAATGGGTAACTCTTCACGGCGAGCAACAATATAACTGTGCTAAGAATGATACAACATCTTACGAATTCTGGGTAGATGATTCTCTTAACCCAGTAGCAAAGGTAGTTAAAAACAAGAACGCAAATGTGGAGTCCAAGAGCTTGACCATCCCTGCTATAGGTGCAACTAATGAAGTTAATGCTGCTTTTACAGCTGCAGGTGTTTATGATCAGTACGATGTAAAAATTGGAAGCACAACATATACTATCGCAGGCGACAACGCAGGTATGACTCCTTATAATAAGGATGAGCACGGTGTATGGATCGACGGTACTACAGTATATGCTAACGCAAATGTTCAGACTGCTCTTCCCAATAAAGCCGGTACAAACAAGCTTTATGTTATCGCTGAAGGCTCAGGTCTGAAAGCTAATATAGCAGAAGTAACCCTTAACTATCCCTCATACACAGTAACAGTTAATCCTGACGGTTCTATCTCAGGCCTCGGTGCAACTATGAATATGAGCCCCGACGGAACACAGACCGGCACCTGGACAGGTACGGGCGCTTACTCTGCAACAGCTGATAAATACCCCAATGGCACAGCAACTAAAACAGGCTATGATTTCAAAGGCTTCTGGACTACACAGCAGCCTACTTCAGGTGCAGGTTCATACAATTCTGCAACAGCTGACTTTGCTACCCCTGTAAGTACAACAGCCTTCGATACATATAAGGCACAGGAAGGTGCTGTTCTCAGTGAAAACAACCTTGTTGTAACTCTTGCTGACGGCAGCAAGTACTACAACGCAGGTACACAGTGGGATTCTGCAGTTCATAAGGAAATTCTTGGCAACAAGACCTTCTACGGTTGGTGGATTCCCAAGGATATCGTAGTTAAGTTCTATGATGTTGACGGTACATTCCTCGGTACACAGACAACCAAGTTCGGCTCAACTCCTGCTGAAAATTGGTACCCCAATCCTAAGGACGGCTACAATGCAGGTGCCTATGATTATCAGGGCTTTGCAAAACAGTGGAGAGATATCACAGGTGCTGTGATTACTGAAGGTTCATACACCTTCGGTGCTCTTGAAACACTCTCACTTACACCTATCTATACTAATAAGACCTATTCTGATAAGTATCAGGTTAACTTCGTTAATCCTGCTGACGGTTCTAACATTTCACCTAACAGTAAAGAGTATGATTACAGATATATCCTTGAGGGTACTGACATTCCTACAGTAGCAGTTCCTGCAGTTCTTGTTAATGACCCCGGCTACTCATACGAGTTCACAGGCTGGACATCACAGAAGCCTGCAAGCGGTAATTACCACAAGGTTGCAAAGGACGACACAACAATTACCGAAAACACTGATTGGGTTGTAAGAGAAGAAATCAAGTATTATCCCATATTCAGAAGCACAGTTAAAGAGTATTTAGTTAATTTCAACTACACTGATTCCACAGGTGCAGCAAAGACTGAAAGCCTTGTTGTTCCTTACGGTTCAGCAATCGTAACCCCTGATGTTGTTAACAGAACCTACGCTACAGGCGGTTACGGTTACACTCTTGAAGGTTGGGACTATCAGACTAATACAGGTGCTACTGTAATGCTCGGTGCAGATGCTACTCTTGTATTCGATAATACTAAGGTGTTCATCACCACAAACAACCTTGCACCCAACGGTACTCCTATCGTATTCACAGCTAACTACGACGAAGGTAAGCCCACTCCTTATACAGTAACATTCAAGTTTAAGGATGCAGAAGGTAAGGACAAAGTTATTACTGACGAAGTATATCACGGCTATACTATCACACAGGGAACCGTAGACAAACTTACAGTTCCCGCACAGTACGATGACGGCACAGCACTCTATACTTTCTCAAACCTCTGGAAGGTAACAGAAGGTACAGCAGACAAGGCTGAATATAACAAAGATGAATTCACATCCTTCGCTCCCACATCACACGTAACATTTGAAGCACTTTACGGTGAAGGTGTACCCTTCTATACTGTAACTTACATTGACGGTGATGCTACATACAGCGAAAGAGTTCTTGCAGGTTCAAACGTTCCTGCTTGGACTGTAGAGGAAACAGATGCTGAAGGCAATGTAACTGAAAAAGAATATACACCCGTTAAGGAAAAGACCGAAACAGGTGAATATAAGTTCGAAGGTTGGTTTGATGCAGAGCAGACCGATAAAGACTTTGCTGAAACAAACGGTACAGAATACACAACAGCAAGCGAAGTTAACGGTGACCTTGTTCTTTATCCCCAGTTCAAATTCAGCCCCTTCAAGTTCACAATTAAGTTTATGAACTACGACGGCACAGTTCAGCTTGCTATAGCAGAGGTTGAAGCAGGACAGAGCTTTGAAGCTGCATTTGCTGAGGCTCAGAGAGCTGCTCAGTACAGAGCTCCTGATGAGACTTACTCTTATACCTTTATCGGTTGGGACTATAAGGTTCCCGAAAACTACCTTTGCGAAGGCAAAGATATGACTTATACAGCACAGTACAGACCCAGCTATGTTTACTATAAGGCTAACTGGTATAACAGTGCTGATGAAATCGACGGTACTCCTCTCGCAACTACAAACCACACCTACAACGGTGCAGTATATGCTCCCTCTGTTGAGCTTACAATTCCCGAAGGTAAAGCATTCGCAGGCTGGAAATATCTCAAGGACGGTGTAGAGGCCGATTATGTAAGAGGTATGACCATCACAGAAGAGATGTCCTTCTATGCAACATATAAGGATGCCGCCAAAATTTACACTGTTACAGCAGTAGTCGGAAACATTACAACCGAATACAAGGTTGCTGAAGGTGACAAGGTTGATATCGGCAGACCTCTCGACGGTTATGTAGATGAAACAAATCACAATAAGTTTGTAGGCTGGTTTACAGTTGACGGTGCAGAGTTCGATCTTGACACAGAAATCGAAGCTGATATCACAATCACTGCTAAGTTTGACTTAGCAGAACATAACAAGGATCAGAAGGAACTTGTTTCTGCTCCCACATACTACGCTAAGGGTAGCGAAAAGGTATGGTGTAGCTGTAACAGAACAGAGACAGAAGAAACTGTCGAAATTGCTATGCTCACAGATACAGTAGCACCCACAGGTACCATCTATCTTGGCGGTTACTCATGGAGCTCAGAAGGTGCTCCCGCATATGAAACAGATAATGATCCTATCAGCATTTTTGTAAATGCAAATGCAGATATTGTTATCACTTCAAATGACAAGGGCGATGTAAACGATGCATACAATCCCTCCGGTATCGGTAAGGGTGTAGCAAACATCAGAGCATTCGCATTCCCCGCAGAGACAGTTCTTACAGCTGAAAACTACGGTGCTGCTCAGTCACTCGCAGTTGACGTTTATACAAATGATACAACTGATCTTAATAACAATGCTAACTTCTCAATTAAGCTCGGTGAGATCTTTGTTGCTGACCTTACCGAAGCCGGTGAAGTTCAGTATAATGAAGACGGCTCAGTTAAGTTTAAGAGCCTCGAAGACGGCGAAAGCTATATCATTTACTACTATATAAATGATAAGGCAGGCAATCAGCTTAACAGAAAAGTAAGAACAGCTAAGTTCATTTACGATGCCACTGCTCCCGAAATCACTGTCGAAGGCGACAGCAATGAGGCAGGAACAACATATTGCGGTAAGGCTGTAATCAAGGGTATTGAAAACGGTGCTACAGTTACGGTAAACGGTGAGGAAGTAACACTTACCACAGCCGGTGCATCAGGAGTAACCGCATATACAATCAAAGAAGCCGGTAACTACATCATCACAGTTACCGATAAGGCAGGTAACACCGATTCCAAGAAGATTATCGTAACTGACGGCCACGATGAAGTTGAAACTTCAAAGGCTGCAACCTGTGACGAAGACGGTTACGAAAAGATAACCTGCGCAGTTTGTGGAAAGGTTATCAAGGATGAAAAAATCGAATCAGAAGGCCACAAGTACGGTGAAGTAGAAACAATTGATCCTACCTGCGATGAAGAGGGTTATGGTATCAAGATATGTTCAGTCTGCGGTGACGAAGTTAAGACTAACGTTAAACCTGCAGCAGGCCATAAGCACGCTAAGGATGCGGAAGGCAATCTTATTTATGAAGTAGTTACACCTGCTACATGCTGTGTAGAAGGTAAGAAGATTTCTAACTGTACAGTCTGCGGTCTTGATACAAAGACTGAAACTATCCCTGTAGACGACGAAAACGGTCATAACTACGGTGGAACCAAGGTTCTCAAGGCTACATGTACAAAAGACGGTGAAAAGTATCAGAACTGTAAGTACTGCTTCGAAAAGAAGACAGTTGAGGTTCTTCCCAAGCTCAATCACGTAGACACAGGCAGATACACCAAGGTTACAACTGAGGCTACATGTTACTCAGAAGGCGTGGAAACCACATACTGTAAGGCTTGTGACACTGTTATGGGTACAGCACCCGTTGCTATGATTGCACATACACTTGTACTTGTTAAGTATGATAAAGATACTGACAAGTCAGATGATTACCCCAACGGTTATATGCAGTATGAATGTAAGGCTACAGGCTGTACACATACTGAAGGTAAGACAGCTATCGCTGTTAAGGCTACCTACACCGTAACCTTCAAGGGTGCAGGTGCAGAAGGCGCTGACGTAGTCATTACCAAGACTGAAGGCGAATCCATTGAAGCAACTGCAGTAGCTGATCAGACAAAAGCAAGCGATGGTGAATACAACTACACATTCGCAGGCTGGAAGGCTGAATCAACAGGTAAGGTAGTCAAGCTTCCCGTCGAAGTAACAAAGAACGAAACCTATACTGCTGAATTCACAGCTACAAAGAGAATCTATACTCATACATTTAAGATTAACAAAGAAGATGAAGCAACATTTGCTACAATCATCGGTACTTATAATGATGAAAACAAGAAACCCGTAGCTGTTCCTACAAAGGAAGCAACTGACACAGTAACTTATGAGTTTGCAGGTTGGACAGATGCATTAGGTAAGGATGTTGCTGACTTTACTATGACAGGTGATGCTACTTTCATCGCAAAATTCGATGAAAAGGCTATCAAGTACAATGTAAACTTCTATAACGGCAAAGACCTTTTTGAATCCGTAACTGTTGTCGGTGGCGCAAAGGTGGATGAACCTGCAAACGATCCCACAAAGGATTATGATGCTGAAAATCATTATACCTTCGCAGGCTGGTATGCAGACAGCGAATTCAAGACAGAATTTGATTTCGCTAATACGGAAATCAAGGCTGCCACAAGAATTTATGCAAAATTCACAGCTGTTAAACATGAGTTCGATGAAACAGTTGAAGATGAAACAAAGACCTGGGGTGCAACATGTACTAAGGAAGGTCAGATTACGGAGAAGTGTGACTGCGGATGTGAAAAGATAACATCTGTACCTATGATTGAACACAACTATGAACTTCAGGAAGACGGAAGCAAGAAGTGCTCAGTCTGCGGTGATACTGTCGCTCCCGAAGTGAAGGTTGTAACCATCAAATTCATGGACGGCGATAAGGTTCTTGAGAAAGTTGAATTAGAAGAAGGTAAAACCTTTACCTTCACAGCTCCCGAAAAGGCAAGCACAGCTGAGTATGAATATACGTTCGTAAAATGGACATGTGACGGTGCTGAAGACGTTAATACTGCGGAAATAACTGTAACAGCCGGCACAGCAGATGCAGTTTACACAGCTAATTACACAGCAACTAAACGTGAATATTATGTAACTTACTTTGATGCAGATTACAGCGTTCTTCAGAAAACTAAAGTTGCATACGGCGATGTAATTCCTGCGTTCACAGGAAAAACTCCCACAAAGGCTCCCACAACCAGTGACCACTATACATTCAGTGACTGGAGCGTAGCTGCAGGTACAATAGTTAAGGGTCAGATCGACATCACACCCAACTTCAATCATGCACCTCATGATTTTGTAGAGGGTGCTACAAGTACACCTGCTACATGTACACAGCCCGGTTCAAAGGATGATGTATGTAAGGTTTGTGAATTTAAAGTTCCCGGCAGCACAACAACACCTGCTACAGGTCATAAATATGTTGAAGTTCCCGGCAGCAGAATAGACGCAGATTACGGTATAGAGGGCTATGTAAAGTATGAATGTCAGAATGAAAACTGTCCTGAAAAGATAAAGGAAGTACGTACACCGGCTCTTACTTATAAGACCCTTACCGTAACCGTACTTAATGCATCAGCCGGTGCAATAGTTGAACTCCGCGGCGCTGAAACAACAGTACGCAGACAGATTGACGACAATGCTAAGGCAGTATTCGGAGGCTTAAAGGACGGCAACTATACTATCGTTGTAGATGGCGCAGAACAGACCGTAACAGTTAATGCAGACACAGAAATAACAATCGATGTCAAGGCAGGCTCTTCCGGTGAAGACGATGGTTCACAGGCTCCCTCATGCTCATGCGGATGTCACAGACCCGGTTTCTGGGGTATCGTATTCAGATTCTTCCATAAGATCATTTCCTGGTTCACAGGCAGAATCGGTTGCTGTGAATGTCCCGACCCCGCTTATTAATCCGGCGGTAAAAAACACAATAGTTTTGGCGGTGGCTTTATGCCACCGCTTTTTTATTCCAAAAAAGCAAAGAAACAATATATAGTATAGATAAAACAGTTACGTCAACAAGATGCTGTTTTTATGCTCTTTTCACATAAAAAAGCGAAAAAATCAGTCAGTTTTTACTATATGTAAAACTGAACAAAATAAACTTTTCTTATATATGCAAATAGTAGAATTAAAAAAATATTAAAAAATATATTGAAAAACTTGAGTTTAGATGTTATACTACCTATAGTTATAGGTGTCTCTATGGGCATTTTGCACCCTTTTTCAGGGCAAAAAGGTCGGTATTATTATAGGGAATCCTATTTGTAATATATTCATTCTTTCATTTTTAAGGAGGAAAAAATTATGAAAGTTGGTAAAAAAGTACTAAGTACCTTGCTTGCTATCATTATGATAGTGTCCAGCGTTTCAGTGTGCTTCAGCGTTCTCGGTGCTGATGACTCCATTGAATCGCTGATGAGCCAGATCGAGCTTCATCATTCAAGCTTGATTGACCTCATCGAGGCAGCGGGTAAAACCAATGCTACGGAGGAGGATACCAAAAAGGTCATCGCCCCGGCAGGTACAAACATGTGGGCGGTTGAACGTGACACGGCGACATCATCGTGGCACTGGGTAACCTATGCCTACGCACAGGCCGCTAAAGGCGTCGCAACAGGCAACGTAGATACATTTGCAGATATCTACAATGCTATCAAGGGTAAAATACAGACAGAGCTCAATACGAACTCTGATGGTCGTATGCCCTTTAACCGTTACGATGAAATTCTGAAGGTATTTGCTTTCGGTGAAGATGTTACTGCAAATGCTGCAGATACCACCTACCTTTCAGGCGGTGAAGTGTCTGTTGACATCAAGGCAGGCTTCAATATCCTTCAGTATAAGGATGGCGGTTATAACAGCATTCCTACTGAAGCTAAGGATCTTGAGCTTTATAAGGGTGTTCTTAAAGCAACTAAGACATCAAACGGCACTACATACAGCATTACTGCTGACGGCATCGAGTTTGAATCCATCACTCAGGATGCTGAGGCTATTGCCGGCGCTCTTATCGAAGTAAAGAACACAATTGCTCAGTTCATCGATCTTGCAGCTGACTGGTTTACTCTTGACTTTGCTGCTATGGGTACAGAAGAGCTCTCAGCTAAGGTTTTCGATATCGCTGAAAATATTCAGTCATTCGAAAGCTCAATCTCAACAGCAGGTATCTCCAGTGCAGAAGAAATCTGGGATAACTTCGTTATGCCTGAATTAACTGACAAAAAGACATGGAAAGAAGTTCAGTCCTGGTACTCAGGTGAAGTTCTTGGTTATGTTGCACCCGCTTATGCTGATGCATATCAGGCAAAGTTTGAAGAACTCCTTTCAAGAGCTGACAGCGAAACCGCAGGTGAAGCTCTTCTTCAGACATACAACGAAATCAATGCTGAAATTGAAAAGCTCAAGAAGGTTGAAGCTTACAATGGTAAGCAGAACGTAAATTATTTCAATAACATCACAGCCGCTTTCGCTGGTAAAGACGGCTATACAGGTGATGCTTACTATAACAACGTTCTTAACCGTATTACAAAGCTTGGCCATAAGATTGCACAGGCTTATGCACAGGAAAACTATGTTGATTTCGTAAATCAGTTCAAGGCTATTCTTGACACAGCAATGACAACACATACACTTCGTACTCCCGAAGAGTCCGAAGCACTTGGTCATATCTGGGAAAAGTGCGCTGCTACTCCTTGCACAGAAACCTGTACAGCAGAAGAATGCACAATGACCGAGGCTCACTGCGTTCACTACGACTATCTTCAGGCTGAAGCATTTGTATTTGAAGCAACTGAGACTATTGCTATCTTCAATACTTATGTATTCCCCTACATTACCGATTCCACAGGTGCTGTCGTATGGAGCTATCTCAAAAACCTTGACGATAATGCTATAGCAAACGGTGACTTTGCACAGGGTGAAACAATCAACCTTGAGGATGCAGGTAACTGGAATAAGTTCATCTCTCAGTATAACGTTTACAGCCTTAACGTAGGCGGTAAAGAATATATCGATGCTAAGGTAGCTATGGACGCTGTTATCAACGGTGTTAATGATGCTGTTCTTGCAGGTGCTACATATCCCATCATCCAGAACCTCTATAATTCTATGCTTGACGCAGGTTATAAGAAGTGTGCAGAGGTTGCCGGTGATGAAGCAACTGCAGATCTCTTCAAGGGTATCTTCGGTGAAGAAGGTATGCAGCCTTATGATGATTTCATCAAGGACCTTAAGAGACGTGCCGCTAACCGTATCTATGACCTTACAAACCGCGTTTTCGAGTACTATGAAGAAGGCGGAAACCAGGTAACATACTACAACTTCGAAATTATCATCCTCGCTTATAATGCTATTATGGCAGAAGCTACTCCTGCTCTTCTCGGTCAGTTCCTCAGAGCCGAGCCTGCATATAATCCGGATGATTATGCTGAAGAAGGTCTTACAGCACATACACTTGACGAAATTACTGAATTATATAACAGCATTAACGAAGCTCTTCCCGGTCAGGCTGATTCAATTATCTCTCAGGCTAACGAATACAAGAGTGCTCTTGAGGCTCTCAGAAAAATGGGCTCCGACGGTAACCATGCTGACGTAAGTGTTCGTAAGTGGCTCTTCTCAGAAGCCAACATCGGCGGCGGTAACGGCGACGGCTCTAACCCTGCTGCAGGCAGAGTATGGAAAAAGGCTCCTGACAGTGCAATGAGCTATGATAAGATTCAGGAACTTATCGATGCAGTTGGTCTTAAGACAACTGCTCAGGCTGAAGCTCTCGTTGATCAGCTTATCGCAAACCTTGACTCAATCCTTATTTCAGAGGATATGGGTTCACTTCTTGGTGGTCTTCTCTTCGGTAAGAAGCACAAGACAAAGACAAACAAGACAACCGGCGAAGTAACCTACGGTTATATCGGTTATACCACACAGTCAGACGATAGCGGTGTTGTCTTCTATCATAAAGATAATAACCTTGCTACTGATACTGCAACGAACGTTAACGGTAAGTCATATCAGAAAATCAAGGCAATGGATAACCCCCTCGGCTACTGGGAAAAGGCATATACCTTCGGCGGTGAAACAAAGAAAGTCGGTCAGGAATGTCAGGACCTTAAGGAATTCCTTGCAGCTCTTATCATCAACTACCTCTTCAGCGGTGAGCTTGCAACTACTCTCTTCAAAGCTCTCAATGAAATGGTAGGTCCCATGATCTACGATATGGCAGGCGAAATGAACCTCTACCTCGAAAAGGGTACAAACGGTTGGTTCTTCCCCGCATTCCTTCGTTGTACTTTGGGTACCATGCCCTGGATGTACACTGAAAACTCATCCTACGGTGCATCAGACCATGGCGGTGTTCAGTTCCGTCAGTGGTACGACGGTTCATTTAATGACGACTTTAAGGCAGCTAACGCTCCTGCAGGCGCTCCTGCAAAAGACGGTTGGCCCAACTATTCAAATACATCTGACAGCACCAGAAGCATTCTCTGGGTTGTTGACCAGGCTCCCATCCATAAGCCCGACAGTGATGCATCTCTTAAGAGAGCATATTGGGCAGAACAGACAGAAATTAAAAACGTAAGTGAACACAGGGGTACACATGCCGGTGTTCCCGCATCTGCATGGGAACAGCTTGACAGCAACGGCACATGGCAGATTACTGACTGGGATAGTCTCTATAAAGCACTTGCTTCCTCCACAGCAGGTTACCACGCACTTCTTGGCGGTCTTATCGCAGGTGACCAGTCAGAATGGACACTGAAAGCAAAGGTTCTGTTTAACCTCAGCGGTTATATCCAGTTCTATGCATCAAACGGTTCTGATACAGTTTATGATGCAGTTCTTCTTCCTCTTTATGAACTTCTCGGTATTCCTCAATACAACGCAAACGGTACAGAGGCTCAAAAGCACGGTTATCATCCTGCATCAACTATCGTAGCAGACTGTAAGGTTCAGGGCATGCTTTCAGACATGACCGGTTATATACATAACTATGGTTATAATGTATTCTATCATCTTCTCGATCCTCTTGTATACTGGCTTGAAAACACTCTTCTTACTAACCCCATCGGTACTATTCTTGACCTTCTTCCCAACCTTGTAGCTGCTATTGAATACAATCAGCTTTGGGAAAAGCTCCAGCACATCAACCTTCACTACTACTATTCAGTTAGCGTTCTTGTTACTAACGTAACGGGTCAAGGTGATATGTATCTTTCAAAGGATACCATTATGCCTCTTATCAATGGCTTAGGTGTTGATCTTAAGAATGGTTTGACAGGTATTCTGAAGTCGTTGACGAAGATCGAGCCAACGTCAGATGCGCCGCCTAAGAATGATAAGGGCACTGAAGTTCTGACGAACTATCTGACGGTGCCGGACACAGTAGATGAGAACGGCAACCACCTCAATGACGGTAGCGGTAAGCTCGTATACTATGATCTTAATGACGGCGTATTCAGTAATCCCACTACCGAACAGAATGCAGATAATACCAAGGTAACTATGAATGTTGCCTATAAGGATAAGGACGGCAAGTACTGGCTTGCTCCCGGTAAGCTGGCAGGTACTCTCTTCGGTATGGCAGGCGAAAAGATATTTGACCTGTTTAAGAAAGATGGTAATGGACTTTCACTTGAAATTATTGCACCGGTTAACCGTATGATGTCAATGTGTACCGCAACATACAAAGCTGTTGCAGGTATCCGTGAAACACATCACGTTTACCACCTCACTGCAGACCGTTCAGACGTACTTATGGTACTTCTTAAATGGATTCTTGATGACGGTCTTCTGACCACTCTTGCACCTCTCTTCGGTGACGGTGCTGCAGGCATCCTCGGCGCCCTCGACGGTATGGCTCAGCCGTTAGTAGGTATTCTCGTTTCACTTATTAACGAATATAATATTGACCTTTATCCCTATCTCAACACATATATTGAAGAAGATGCTGACGGAAACACTATCCCCTGGGCATATAAAGATCAGGGTGTTACAGAGTTCGTTCTCGGTAAATATCTCACCGAATCAGCAGATTCTATCGATAAGGTTAACACAGCTATCAAAAATGTAGATAACCTTATCCCCACTCTCCTTCCCACTATTCTTGACCTTGTTCTTCCCATGCTTGACGGCGTTCTCGGCAAGCCCATAGCTCTCCTCGGTCAGGAGCTTGATCTTAGCTTTATCAAGGATATCCTTGCTGATCCTAACAACAAGACTCTTCCTGATATCGTAGGTGCTATTGTATCTGATAACAGAGTTCTTCAGATGGTTGTTGAGCTTCTCTTCAATCCCACAACGGTAATTGATGAAGAAACAGGCGAAGAAACAGAAAAGCCCGGTCTCCTTCCCGGCATTCTCGGCGGAGATATGGTTGCTAAGCTTCTTCCCACTCTCGCTAAGTTCGGCTTCGATGTAAGCCCCGCAGGCTTCTACACAATGGCCAACGGCTCTAACTTCAATAACCCCGGTATTGCTAAATGGCTTGAAGGACAGTACAATGCGGCTGTAGCAGCAGGTAAAGCAACTTCACCCGAAGATCTCAGCTGGCTTGATGTTAAGGCTCCCGCTGCAGACTTCAAGTGGTACCAGGGTCAGACCCTCAATACAGCTGAACAGAAGGTAGATGCATTCTTCAAATTCATCACAGACCTTCTTTCACCTCTTAACCCAATTCTTTCACTCATCCTTTGCGGTGAAGATCTTACGTTCTTTGACAAGCTCACACTTGAAGGTGCTAACGGCTACCAGTCAGGTATGGTTATGATCATTGAAGCTCTCGGCGTTGGCGACGTTCAGATGCCTGATGCAACCAACGATAAATACACAGCTTCAATGTCAAATGATAACTTCATGGAATATGTATTTGGCAGATCAGATCCATCTCTCAACCAGGGCAGCAGCAGAAACTGGGTATCAGTTAACTCACCCCTGACTCCGCTCTTCACAGCTATTCGTGCATTACTCGTAGGTGACGATAAGGCTAATGTAACAGGTCTTCTTGAAAGTCCTCTTACAGTACTTCTCGAAAAGCTTCCCAACCTTGCATACTTTATGTACACATACTCCTATAAGACAGGAGAAAAGGACGAAGCAGGTAATGATGTAATTGCCAGAACATCTAACCTTGCACAGTCAATCAAGAACCTTGCAGGTGCGGTTCTCAAGATTCTCAACATCGTTGATCCCGTTCTTTCAAAGCTTCTTGAACTTGATATCGAAGCTCTTCTTGATGAAATTCTTGATTTCGAAACAATGATCAACACAGCCCTTTCTAAGGCTCTCGCTGAAGAAGGTCTTGCTGATAAGGACATCGCTATCAACTCCTTCATCGACTTCGGTTCTATCGCAGTTCTCGGCGGTGAGGCAGAAACATATCAGTCAAACGTAACTGCCGGTACAACAACAAACAACTTCGGTATGATGTACCGCTTCAACGGTGTTGCAGGTCAGGTATTTGTAACACTCGTTCGTTCAATCCTCACAGAAGACTTCCTTAAGCTCTTCGGTGACCTTGTACAGAAGTGGTATCAGCGCGGTGACGCTACACCTGAAGACTCTGCACGTGTGGCAGGTATCATTCAGGAGCTCATCAACCGTTGTAAGACTCCTGCTATCACAAACGGTAAGTATGACGGTACAGCAGTTGATATCGTAGTAGGTATCCTCGTTGACCTTCTTACAGACTATGAACCCGGTCAGGGCAAGGATATGTTCTATCAGAGCATGGGTAAGGCTCTTGACAATGCGGATGCTACTCTTGATGCTACAATGGAACTTTACGGCATTGAGCATAAGGGCTATGATTGGGATTCAGTGACCAAGAACGAAAATGGCGAAGTTCTCTTCACAGAAGCAGAAGTTGCAGAAACTATGGACGGCCTTGACAGCGTTCTTAGTCAGGCACTTCCCGATGTATTCAAGATTCTTGCAAATACAGGTACTCTTGACCTTTCATCACTCGGTGTTGAACTCGGTGATGCAAGTAGCCTCTTTGACGTTCTTTCCACAATCGTAAGCGGCTTTGTATACAATGACGAACTTGTAACAACAATTTACAATGCCCTCGTTGGTATCTTCGGCGGTGGCATCGGTCAGTGGTTACCTCTCGTTAAGGATGCAGGTATTGATATCACAGCTGCAAACCTTTACAAAGAACTTGTTAAGGACAAGACAGGTAATGCAGGCGCTATCGCATACCTTAGCTACGGTCTTACAGTAACAGACGATGCTAAGGTTAACGGCGAAGACCTTACCTGGGAAATGATTAAGGAAGCTCACTCCGTTCAGTCCAACAAGTACGACGAAAACGGCAACTATGTCGGTCCCGCTTATGCTCAGAAGCAGGAAACAACCGGTGCAGACGACAACCTCAAGTACGTTTACACTTATAAAGACGATGCTACCAAGACTATCGAGCTTGACGAAGCAGGTCTTACAAAGACAACTGTTGACGGCAAAGAAATCGAAATCGAAGCCAAGATGGTTGACGATACAGAAAACCCCGCAACTGAAATGGTTGCACTCTATACACAGAAAGCAAATGCTGACGGTACTTATAACTACACCTACAAAAATGATGAAGGTGAAGAAGCTACCTATGTTTCAGCTATCGCTAACCTTAAGTCCTTCGCTGTAGCAACAGACGAAAAGGATAAGGAAACAGGCAAAACAATCTATAAGAAGTATGCCCTCACTGCTGAATACGATGAATCCACAGCTAAGTGGTCCTTCGGCTTCAGTGCTGACGAAAAAGACTTCTACGCAAACATTAAGGTTCTTGTCAACGCTCTCTGGGGCATCATCGCTCCTCTCGAGCCCATCCTTGAAGCTATCTTCTTCGGTGCAGAACTCGAATCAGTTGACAGCCCCAATGCTGCAATCAAGCTCTTTGACACACTTAATATCGAAGGTATGGACGGCTATGAAGACACCATTCTTCCTCTCCTCAGAGGCTTCGGTCTTGATGCTCTTCTTACCTATCTCGACACTACTGTAGTAAACGGCACATCCTTACGTGCTGCTCTTAACGCTAAGCGTGCAGCTAAGTACAACAATGCAGCCGAAATTCCCGCTAACCTCGTTAAGGGTAACCTCGGTGCTAAGCGTTCCTTCGGTGGTTGGGTAGATGCAAACGGTAACCCTGCTCAGTGGTCTTTCGCAACCGAAAGCTCACTTACATGGGACGGCACCTTCGACATGGAACAGTTCCTCGTAGTTATCGTTAACTATGTATTCTTCTTTGTTGAAATTCTTGCCGAATATCCCATCGCAACACTTGCACAGCTTCTTCCCACTCTTGCATACTTCATCGTAGGCGACGGTCTCAGCGGTGTTGTTGCTAACCTTCTTACATTCGTAACAGTATTTACCGACAGACTCGCTCCCGTTCTCGCAGTAGACGTTAACGGTATCGGTGCAGGTCTCATGGACTACCTCGGTACAAAGACATGGTACACCTTCCAGGATAACTTCCGCTTCTATGAAGTAGACGGCGTTAAGTACTATGATGAAATTACCTATGACGAAGACGGTAATAAGATTGTTGAAACCAAGAAAGCAACTGAACTCGGTATTACTCTTACTGAATCTGCAGTTTCCTTCGTTGCTAATATCAAGTTCGATATGGCAGGCATCTATAAGAAGGATGAACCTTACTTCAGAACAATAACAGCCTTCATCGATGCTGACGCTGAAAATGCTGCTTGGGATATTATCAATGCTAATACCAAGGCTGACGGCACTATCGACGAAGATAAGCTCGAAGAAGCAAGACAGCTTCGTTCCGCTGCTCTCAATAAGTGGATTAAGTCTCTTGCTGCTCTCGGCGAACCCTACGGCAACAAGTATACAGACTCCACAGGTAAGGAACACAAGATTCCTTCTGCATATCAGAACTATGTAAAGGTTGACGCTGCAAACGGCCAGCTTACAGTTTCTAAGGCTGACGTACTTATGTTCATCCTTGACTTCGTATTTGAAAATACCACACTCAAGGAAGTTCTCGGTTCAGCACTCGGCTATGACATTACAGATGAAAACGGCTCTGATGCCGCGCTCCTTGACAATATCCTCACAGGCGTATTCCGTAATCCCGACGAAATCGTAGACCTTATCACTACTCTCTTCAACGAATATACCGTAGCTGCTTCCTCAAAGGTACAGCTTATGGCTATCGAAGAGTATCACTATGACTTCTACGACGATGACGGCAAGACAACTTATGAAGATGTTACAGCTGACGGATGGAACGGTTCCATCATCGCACGTACAAAGACTGCTTACGCTATCGACAATCTTGATAAGCTCGTAGGCACAGTTCTTAACCTCTTCAAGGCTGACCTCACTAAGGAAGGCGCTCTTCTTCACGGTCTTGTTGACCCTGCAGATGACCTTACCCTTACAAACCTTGTAAATACTCTCCTTGAAGATATGCTCTTCACAGACGATATGATCAACGATCTCCTCGGTATGCTTGTAGGCTTACTCGCAGGTGATCAGGTTGGTAATATCCTCAATATGATTTCTGACCTTCTTAAGAACGCTGCAGGTCTTGATATCAGACCCGAAGCATTCAAGGGCAACAACGATGTTCTTGATTCACTTATCGGTGATGCTAAGACATGGTCTGAAGTTGGCGAAGCTCATAAGCACTACGAATATAAGTATGCTACACTCGTTCTTGATGAAGAAACAGACACACTTGTAGAAGCTAAGAACGATAAGGGCGAAACAATCTATGCTCCGTACTTTGACAAATCCGCTACAGCTACAACTGCAACAGTTGACGCTGACAATGACGGTGAAGAGGATGATGTGGTAACACTCATTCCCGTTTACAACCAGATTCAGAAGACTGAAAAGGTTGAAGACGATCCCGCAACAGAAGAAAACGAAGCAAAGACTATCTATTACTACTATTACAACACAGTAGTAGACGACGAAACTGTTGAAAACATTGTTAAGCTTGACAAAGCAGGCGAAACAACTATCACTATCGGTGAAGGCGAAGACGCTAAGGAACAGGCTATCTCTGCTAAGATGATTGATGACGAAGAATCTCAGAAGACAGCTGTTAAGTTCAAGGATGTTGAGTGGAACGTTGAGACAATGGATGACTTTGCTAACGTTCTCTGGGCTATCCTCGATCCTCTCTCACTTGTTCTTGAAGTATTCCTTACAGGCGAAAATCTCAGCCTTTACAATGAAATAACAATCCGCGGCTTCGACGGTTACGAAGGCGTAATCCTTCCCATCATTGAAGCTCTCGGCGTTCCCGTACTCAAGAAGGCTGACGGTACAGCTTACCTCAACGGCTTCTATGAGAACCAGAGCGTATTTGAAGCAGCCGTTTACGGCGGTCAGGGTGAAGATAACGACGGTAACATCGTTACATATCCCGACGCTGACAAGTCAATTCTCATTAAGTCAATTATCAATGCACTTCTTGCACTTGTTAATTCACTTTGCGAGAGACCTGTTTCAACTATCGCAACTATCCTTCCCTACCTTGCACGCTTCCTTGAAAGCAACGGTATCGATATCGTATTTGCAAACCTTCTTGCTCCCGTAACTGCTATTACCGACCTTATCAAGAACATCTATGATCTTGATCTTATGGGTATGGTTAAGGGTCTCCTTTACAACCTTGCTAACAAGGCTGATGCTCCCGAAGCAGCAGAAACAGCAGCAGAATATGTAGATCAGATGATCGACGAAGCAGCAGAAGCAAATGCAAACGCAGGTATTGCAATGGTAGCTGCTGAAGACGATACACCTGCATTCGGCGAATCCAATTCAGGTATCGACTTCGATAAGATTAAATTTATGGATATTCTCTGGGATCTCCTTCTTGGTATCAAGATTGAAATCGCAGGCAAGGATCCCATTGAACTTTCAGATATTATCAATGATCAGCTCTTCGTAACCCTCTCCTCCTGTGCATGGTATGACACAGAAAAAGACGGCGACGTAATGATCAAAAATCCTGTATTTGATACTGCGAACCTTGACAACAGCTATGTCGAAAATAAAGACATTGCTAACACAGAATATTACGTAGACCGTGAAACTGTTCTTCTTACAGTTCTCGAATCTATCGTATTCCAGCCCGGCGTACGTGATCTTCTTGCTACATTTGTTGATATGTTTGACTTCTCAGATGAAACTATCAATAAGGACTATACAGCATTCAATGAAGACGGCTCCATCAATGTAAACGGTCTTCTCAGTGTACTCGTATACGGCGTATTCAATGATCCTCAGGCTATCGAGGCTCTCCTCATTAACCTTCTTTCATGGTACAACATCGTATATGAAGATGCACGTGTAGACGTTGCCGATAAGACTCTTCCCACAGTTAACTGGGAAGACACAGGTATCAACGAAGCTGAACTCGAAGCTCTTCCCGCTCAGCTTGATAACCTCATCACTGCAGTTCTTCCTCTCGTAGGCGAGCTTCTTCCCGCACTCGGCGTGAACCTTGACATTAATCTCACAGGTGAAAATGTTGAAGAAGTTGTTGAAAACCTTCTTACTTCTCTCTTCGTAGATACAGAAGACAAAGCAGGTCTTGCTACTACTATCTTCACAGCACTCGTTAACCTCTTCGGTAAGGGCGATGGCCTTGACAGCATCCTTGATCTCGTTTACGAGCTTACAGGCGGCGCTGACGGCGGTATCAACCTTACACTCAAGTACTTCAAACAGCAGAACACAACTGTTGCTTCCGTATTTGACGGCTGTGACACTTGGGCAGAAGCTTATGACAAGTACTTCACTAAGGTTGCATTCGATGCTGAAAAGCACGTAAGTTATGCTGAAACTGATACAGAAAAGAATAATCCCATCTATGCTCCTAACGATGGCGAATTCCTCTATGCTGTAGACGAAAACGGCAACGTAGTAACTGAAGAAGTAGACGGCGAAACAGTAAATGTTTACCAGTATGCTCTCCAGATTACAGGTACAAATAGCTTCGGTATCACAGATTTCGCAGGCGTACTCGCACTCCTCGAAGATATCGTAGTTCCCTTCGTTCCCGTACTCAAACTCCTCATGCTTGAAGAAGGCGATCTCGTACTTCTCGACGGTATCACAGTTTCCGCAGGTGACGGTTACGACAGATTCGTAATCCCCGTAGCTGAAGCTCTCGATATCGAAATTGAAAAAGATAAGAAAGATGTTGCAGCTATCGCAACAGATGCTGAATTTGCACACTTCGTAATCGAAGGCATCCAGAAGCTCCTCAATAAGGTTCTCGATGCTCCCGTACAGTTCATCATCGATCTTCTTCCCGAACTTGCATTCTTCATCACATCCGAAGGTCTTGCACAGTCCGTTGAACAGCTCCTTGCTCCCGTACTCACTCTTGTTGATATGGTTAACGCTGTTTCAGCTAAGGAAATTGCAGTTGAAGGCGGCACTATCGTTGCTCTCGATGTATATGCATTCCTTGCTGACCTTCTCGGCGGTCTCGGTATCCCCGGACTTGACGAAGCTACAGACGTTAAGGGTATCGTTGACGCTCTCCTCACAGAGGAAGGCCTCATCGGTCTCATTGACGGTCTTGTAAACAAGGATAAAGAACCCACAGACGAAAAGTATGTTGACCTTTCATTCCTTGACGGTATCTTCACTAAGATTGTTGAAAAGACAGTTGCAGTAGGTAACGTAGAAACCATGCGTTACTTCGGCGCACAGGTAAGCGGTAATACACGCTATGTTAAGGGTGTATCTGCTACCAGAGCAAACACTGTTCTTCAGATTATCTCTGAACTCGTTCTCGCTGAAAACGGTCTTATCTTCGACATCCTTGATGTTGTAGGTCTTGACCTCGAAGACGAAAAGAACGCAACAATCAAGACAGTAATCGACGGTATTACAGGCGAAAACAGATACTGTGTACTTCAGGTTCTCCTTAACTACTTCAACCACTATGATGTTGAAAATGATGTACTTGAATATCTGTCATTCGAAGAACTCACTTACGATTATGACACATACTCAGTAGATTCTAACCTCACAGCACGTAAAGTAAGACGTGCAATCAAGAAGCTCGATAAGGCTCTCCTTGCTCTTATTCCCGATCTTCTTCCGCTCCTTGAAAACGTTGAATTCCTCAGCGGTGCTATTGCATCTGTTAAGAATGACGACGGCAACTATCAGGGTGTAACACTCGCTAAGGTTGTTGAAGCTATCCTTGCAGATCTTGCAATCAAGGATGAAATGATGGATACCATCGTTGGCGCTCTCATCGGTGCCCTCGGTACAGGCAGTCTTGCAGAAACTCTGAATACTGTTCTTCCCATCCTTAATGATCTTCTTGAAATCAACTTCACACCCGCTGAAGTTGCAAATAACGCTAAGGATACAGCTCTTGCAGGCGTAATCAACACAGCTATCGCAGCTGCTGACCTTGATGAAGGCGTTGCAGCTACATGGGCTGACGTTGCAGCTTACTATGTAGGCGAAGACGGCAAGGTAGCACTTGACGTTGAATGGGGTATCGATGCAGCTGAAGGTCTCGACGATAAGATCGGTGCATTCATCGATGTTATCTGGGGTCTTGCATCAGAACTCGAACCCGTACTCAACTTCCTCTTCAGAGGCGAAGACATCGTTATCAAGGGCAAGGGTGAAGATGCTCCCGCAGCTCTTACAATCAAGGGTGGCGAAGGCTACGAATATGCTATCCTTCCTCTCCTTAAGGGTCTCGCCGCTGACCAGTTCGGCACACTTAAAACAGCTGACGAATATATGGCTGCTAAGGGCAGTGACGTAACTCTCACAGCTATTACTGACGGTGTACTCAATGTTGTTGATGCACTCTGTGCTTCACCTGTTGAATATATCCTTACACTTGTTCCTTCACTCGCATACTTCATCGAGTCCAACGGTGTTGAAAAGCTCGTTACTAACCTCCTTTCACCCGTATTCGCACTCCTTGACGTTGCAGAACCCGCAGTTGGTGCACTCCTTGACGATCTTCTTGGCGGTCTCCTCAGCGGTCTCCTCGGTGACTATATGCCCGCAGGCGTAGGTACACCCGTTGAAACTACTCTCTACGGTTACAGCTACACAGTTGAAGTTCCTGCAACAGAAACTGAAGAAGCCACAACTAAGGACGTAGAAGTTTACCTTGAAAAGGCTGATGAAACAAAGATTACAGTTGACGGTAAGGAATATGATCTCACAGCTCTTATAGGCGATAAGGCTACTAAGGTTGAAGAAAGCAGAACCTTCACTCTCGACGAAATCGTTGCAAACATCGGCACATCTAAGAACCTTGTAAATATCATAAACAACCTCGTTGGCGGTCTCATCTTCAAGGATCAGACCACAGGTGACGAAGCTAACGCTGCTCAGCTTCTTCCCGCTGACTTCTTCGCACAGTATGTTGCTTATGCAGTAAACATCGGCGACGAAGACAAGAACAAGACTTACTTTGAAGCAGAAGTAATTGCAAACGGCGGTGCATTCGGCGGCCTTGTAGGCGATAAGATTGCTATTGCATCCGATGTATACGATGCATCTGTTCACTCTGAAAACTACAAGCTTACAGGTAAGGTACGCAATGTTGTTAACAACTTCACAGTTGACATCGCTGACTCACTTGTATTCCTTCTTGAAAATGTACTTTCCGCAGACCTTCTCAATGCTCTCCTTCCCGCAGAGAAGAGAGTTGACGGTGAAGGCAAGACTACACTCGTAGGCACCATCATCGAAAACATCCTTGCTCTCATCGAAGGCGATGTAGCAGGTCTCACACTTCTCGATGTTATCGTATCCCTCTTCGAAGGCTACGAAATCAAGTACTCAGAGTACAAGAAGCTTGATGACTTCACAATCGACCATACCGGCGATATCGCAGCAGGCGAACTTCCCGGCAAGCTCGATACAATCATCAACGAAGCTCTGCCTCTCGTTCTTACCCTTCTCGTTAAGGGCGAAGCAGAAGAAGGTTCAATCATGGATATCATCAAGAAGTCCGTTGTTAAGGAGCTTCCTGATGCAGATACCACAAGAATTGAACTCCTTGTAGACGATATCATTAACGGTTTCGTAATTGAAGGCGACCTCGATGTAATGAACCTTATCGTTAATGCTGTTGTTAACCTTCTCGGCGGTACAGAAATTATCGATACAATTCTTGGCATGATCAAGATTGGTAACTACAAGCTCACAGCATCTGACTTCAAGGCATCTATCAATGCTCACTTCGCAGGCAAGGATAAGTATGCTGCAGCAGTTGCAGCAGTTAACGGCATCATCGGTGATGCTAAGACATGGGCAGAAGTTAAATCTAATGCCGCTGTAGGTACTGACGGCAAGCTTGCTATCGATGCTGACTGGGGCGTAACAGATCTCAATAGCCTTATCGATGCTATTATGGTTCTCGTACAGCCTCTCACACCTGTTCTTCAGGTACTCTTCCAGGGCAAGACTCTCACTCTCCTCTCCTCTAACGGCGAATACGCAGGCGACTTCGATACAGATGTACCGGGCGCCAAGGACAATGACGATAGAGCAGAAGAAATCGAATCCGGCGTAATCCTCGGTGACGGTTATCTCGAAATCCGTGGCTCTAAGGGCTACGAACAGGGCATCCTCGCTCTCGTTGACGCTCTCGATCTTACAGTTGAAGGTCTTCCCACAGCAGACGCTTATAACGCATCTAATGACATCGAAGTTGTTCTCGGATCTATCCTCGACATCGTTCTCGCTCTCGTAGACGGTATCGCAGAAGCTCCCATCACCTTCATCGCTGAACACCTTGCAGGTCTCCTCTACTTCGTAACAGCAGATAACCTTTCAGTGCTTGTTGATAACATCATCGCACTCGTATGGGGTCTTCTCGAAGTTGTTGAACCCATCACAGGTGAAACAGATGCACTCATCGAATCTCTCCTCAAGGTGAACCTTGACAATTATATAACAATCGACGGTCTCCTCGAGCTCATCAACGGTCTCATTCCCGAAGATATGGGTCTCGTAATCACTGTTGATATGCTTAAGACCCTCATCGCTGAAATCGGTGAAGACAAGAACGATGCTACAGCTATCGTTCCCGTTAAGGGCTCAAAGACCTACTTCATAAACGGTCTCCTTACCTTCGCTATCGATGAAATCCTTCCCATCTTCGCTACAGAAGACGAAAAGGCTATCATCAATCAGGTTATCACATATCTCAGCGCTGACGGCGCAGTAGAAGGCGTAATCAACTTCCTTAACACTCTGACTACTAAGTATGTTGTAGAGTTCTTCGCTATCGAAGAGCCCGAAGCAGCACTTAAGAAGCTGGCTGTTAAATATGCTACTGAAAATAAGGAACAGGGCGAACGCCTTGTAACTAAGGCGGAAGCAGATAAGGCTCTTGAGAACCTTGATGCTCTCCTTGTTGAAATCCTTCCCATGGTAGGTCTCCTCGAAGATGGCGAAACACTCGCTGACTTCGTATCCGGTCTCCTTCTCAACGATAAGATGGCTAACACTATCGTTGGTCTTCTTGCCGGTGTATTCGGCGGTCTCAACGACGATATTATGAACATCATCAATATCGTTGGCGACGCTCTCGGTGAAGACGTTGACGTTTCAGTTGAAACATATAAGAAGGATGCTGACATCGCAGGCTTCTTCGGCGAAGCTGAGACATGGGCAGAAGTAATCGAAATGTACACAGTTGATGTACCCGCTACTGAAACTACAGAAGCTACTACAAAGACTGAATACGCTTACACCTGGGGTATCGATACTCTCGAAACAACAGATGCTAAGATCGAAAGATTCGTAGCTATCCTTACTTCCTTCCTCGCTCCCGTTGACTTCGTTCTCGAAGTTCTCCTTGCTGGCGGTACATCCGACGGCAATGCAGAAAATGCTGACTCCATCAGCGCATTCAAGGAAATCAACATCATGGGCGGCAGCGGCTACAACTACGCTATCATTCCTCTTATGGAAGCACTCGGCGTACCCGCTGATATGATTAAGACTCAGACTGAATATGAAGCTACATTCGCTACTCAGGGCACTCTCGGCTACATCCTTGAAACAGTTCTCAAGTATGTTGTTGCAGGTCTTGATAAGCCCGTTGACTTCGTTCTCAGTCTCCTCGCTAACCTTGCATACACAGTAAGCAAGGACGGCCTTACAACAATCGTTGGCAACCTCATCGCTCCCGTAAGCGCACTTCTCAAGTCCATCGAAGGCGTTCTTCCCATAGCAGTAGTTATTGACCTTAACGGTATCTTTGACGAAACTAAGGAAATCCTCAACTTCAAGATGGGTGACGAAGTTGCAGCTAACGGCTACAATGTAGGTCTCACTCTTGACCTTAACGGCGCAACTCTTGAAGGCCTTGTTGATACAGTTCTCGCTAAGTATGCTGCTGACCTCGGTCTCGTAATCGACCTCAGCTTCCGCGACATCGCCGCAGGTTCTGCTATGGTTGACGAAGACGGTAATATCATCTTCACTGACTCCAAGGTTAACTCTGACCTTACAGCTCCTGCAGTTTGGGATAAACTCAACGGTACATGGGGCAAGAACATCGAAGGTGATCCTGCAGATACCATCATCACTCTCCTTGATATGGTTCTCACTACAGAAAATATCAACGCTGTTCTCGGTCTCGTACTCAAGGATAAGACTCTCGACGAAACCATCGACGGTCTCCTCGACGGTAAGCTTGCAGTTCTCAAAGACGTTGCTAACGCAGCTATCAACGATCCTACTCTCCTCGTTGATACAGTAATTAAAGTTCTCGCTGCTACAGATTACGAAGTAGAAAACCTCGCAGTTCTCTACGATACTCTCGCAGCACAGCTCGAATACACCTACAGCACAGAAATGCCCAAGGCAAAGGTTGAGCTCGCACTCAACAAGCTTGATGCAGTTCTCAACAATGCAATTGACGATGTATTCGTAATCCTTAAGGACCTTGACAATATGCCCGCTCTCATTACAGAAATGGCTGAAAGCGGTGCAACAGGCAATATCACAGAGCTCGTTGAATGGGTACTCGGTAAGTATGCATTTACAGACGATCTCATGAGCACAATCATTGGTGCTATCGTAGGTATCTTCGGCGGTATGGATGCTAAGACATTTGATACCGTAAGCAACCTTCTCGACGAAATACTCGGCGTGAAGATTGACCTTGCAACCTTCAAGGCAGGCACAAACCTTGCAGCATTCTTCGGTGAAGCTACAACTTGGGCTGAAGTAGTTGCTAAGTACACTGCTGAAGGCGCAGAAAAGGCTGATTACACCTACGCTTGGGGCTTTGCATCTGCTGCAGATGCAACAGCTAAGGAAGAACTCTTCATCGATATCATTCTTGAAGTAGTTGCTCCCTTCAGCAAGGTTCTCGACTTCCTCTTCAGAGGCGAAAACGTAACTATCCTCATCGACGGTCTCCAGCTTAAGGGCGGCAACGGTTGGGCTAACGTAATCGTTCCTCTCGGCAAGGCTCTCGGTATGGATCTCGCAATTGCAGATACAGCAGTAGGATGCGTAGAATCACTTCTTCGCGGTATCCTCGGTCTTGTAGACAGAATCGGTACAGCTCCCATCAACACAATCGTTGACATCGTAGCAGGTCTCTCCTACTTCCTTGCATCCGACGGTGTTGAAGAAGCAGTTAACGGTATTATTGCTCCCATCACAGGCTTCCTTTCACTCCTCGGCGCAGTTATCGATATGGACGATATCAATGCTCTCCTCAAGGGTCTCATCAATATGGACCTTGACGACATTGCAGATATCGCAGGCGACAACGGTGAAAAGCTTGTTCAGGGTGTAAACAACCTCATCAACGGTATCGGCTTCATGGACGAAGCTACCGGCGAAACAACATATCTCAACCTCCTTCCCGCAGACTTCTTCGAAAAGATTGCACAGTATGCTATCACATACTCTGAATCTGACGTTGTAACTCTCACAGAAGGCCAGGTAGGCTATGATTATCAGCCTGAGCATAAGCATGTAACAGACTTCGACGTTGACGGTGCAGACGGACTTATGTATGTACTTTCAACAGTATGCTCCGATGAATTCCTTACAGCTCTTGCAACCAAGCTCAACATCAACACAGAAACACCTGATCTTGTTGGTAAGATTATCCTTGGTCTCGCAGGTAAGCAGGACAGCATCGTTGACATTATCGTAACTCTTCTTACAGATTACACAATCACTTACGAAGCATATAACCGTCAGCCCATCGATAAGATCGACGTAGATCATATCGATCCTATGACGGAAGAAAGCCTCCAGAAGGCTCTCGCAGCTATCGATGCTATCATCGCAGCTGTTATCCCGATGTTCGTAAAGGTTGACGGAAAGAATGTTGAATCTCTTAAGGGTCTCCTTACAGGTCTCCTTGGTGATCTCGACATCGCTGACCTCATCATGGGCGCTCTCGTTCCCGCTATCGCTAACATCGACCTCGATACAATCGTTGGTTATGTAGAAGACCTCACAAACCTCAAGGGTCTTGATCTCAGCCCCGCAGCATTTGCTAACGGTCGCTTCGGCTCTAAGCTCGGTGAGTTCATAGGTGCAGCAGAAACATGGGCAGACGTCCGTGATGCTCGCTTCACAATGGGCGAAGACGGCAAGTACACAATCAATGAATTTGATTGGAACCTTGAAATGAATAAGGGCTTCGACGGTCTCGTTAAGTTCATCTGTGACCTCGCAATGCCTCTTGATAAGGTACTCGAACTCCTTCTCGTTGGTGAAAAACTTATCGTTATTCCTGACGAAACAGCAGGTGACGTAGTAGCCGGCGAATACGACCACATCGAAATCGTTGGTGGCGAAGGCTACAACTACGCTATCATCCCGCTTCTCGAAGCACTCGGTATCGAAGCACTCAGCAAGGCTGATTATGTAGCTCTTGCTAAGGGTACAGCAACAGTAGACGGTAAGGGTCACCTCTACCCGATTCTCGATGCTATCATCGAGAAGGTAGATACTCTCCTTGACGCTCCTCTTGCTACACTCCTTCCCATGCTTGCTAACATCTTCTACTTCGTAGGTACAAACGGTGTTAACAACATAGCTAAGAACCTTCTCGCATTCGCTAACTATCTCCTTCTCAAGATTGACCCCGTATTCCATATCGGTGTTAAGGTTGACCTTGGAGCAGAGACAATCTTCGAATTCGAGCTCGGCGATGAAGAAGGTAAAGACGTTCCCGCAGGCGTAAATATCAATGTTGATCCCACAGATCTCATTAACCTTGTAAACGGTCTCCTTGCAGATCTCAAGGTAGTTGACACTGACGGCGACGGCGAAAAGGATCCTCTCGGTATCACTCTTGACATTAATTGGCTTGATGTTGCAGCTAAGATGGCAGCCGTTGATGAAAACGGTGAACTCATCGAAATCCCGACAGCTCAGGTAACTGCAGACGGCACAGCTGCTACATGGTACAACATCATCGGCGATGCTGAAGATACCTTCACAACACTCATCAATACAATTCTCACAGATGCAAATACTCTCGCTATCGCTGACCTTGTAACAGGTCTCCTTGAAGGTGTAAACCTTGAAGTGGAAGGACTTGATATTAAGGGTCTCGTTAACGACATCATCTACGATCAGGATGGTATTAAGGAACTCATCGCTGCAGTAGTTCTCCTTCTCAGCGGTCAGTACACAATCGAAAACTTCGACATCGTTTACAAGTTCCTTGGTGCTCTTACAGCATTCGCAGGCGAAGATGCAGCAAAGGGTGCAACTCTCAACAGTGCTATTACAAGACTTGATGCTATCATCACTCGTGAAGCAGTTGAGCTCATCCCGATGTTCATCGGTGAAGATGCTACAGGCATCCTCAAGACTCTCCGCGATGCGTGCACAGCTGACGGTGTAACCGATCTCGGCGGAGCAATCGATTATCTCCTTAAGACACTTCTCTTCACAGAAGAAAACTATGATAAGCTCATCGGTATCCTCGTTAAGGCAATCGGCGGCTTCTTAACAGCTGACCTTTGCGGTACACTTAAGGATATCCTTGGCATTGACCTTGCTCCCGCAGCATTTGCAGCAGCAACAGAAAATGCAGACATCATAGCTTATGTAGGCACATCCGCATCCTGGGCTGATGTATGGACAGCACACAGTACTGACGGTGTAGCAGATGTATATGATTGGAACATCGAAACATCTGACGACTTCATCGATGCAGTTCTCGCTCTCCTCAAGCCTCTCAACGGCGTACTTGACTTCATCTTCGCGAACGGTTCTATCGAACTCCTTCCCGATGGTGACACAGCAGCCGTAACACTTCCCGGCGGTAACGCTTACAATAAGGCACTCGTGCCTCTCTTCAAGGCTCTTGGTGTAGATCTCGCTGAAGCTGACACCACATCCGCAGGTCTCGATAACCTTGTAGAAGGTCTCATCGGTACAAACGGACTTGTATCTAAGCTCGGCGCAGCTCCTCTCAAGACTATCCTTGAACTCGTAGCAGGACTTTCATATCTCCTTGCTAACAATAACCTTGAACCTATCATCAAGAATCTCCTTGCACCGGTATTCTCTATCCTTACTCTCCTTGAACCCGTAATTTCAATAGATCAGATTGACGCTATCCTCAAGGCATTCATCAAGATTGGTGACAAGCAGTATGGCCTCAGCGACCTCATCGAAATTGGTAACAACGGCGGTGCAAACCTTATCGACCTTCTCAATGCTCTCATTGGCGGTCTCAAGATTTACAAGGCTGAAGATTACAACGAAGACGGCACACTTAAAGAAGGTGCGGAACCCGTTGACGTAATCAACCTTCTCGAAGGCGACTTCTTCGTAGAACTTTCCAAGTATGCAGTTGACGTAACAACTCCCGCAGATCCGGCAGTAGGCGACACAGTAACAGCTTGGACCTACGATGCAGCTGAAACTCTCATGTTCATTCTTGATACAGTATTCAGCGAAGACTTCCTTCAGGTTCTTGCTAACATGATAGGCAAGGGTGAAACTACAACTATTACAACCATTATCACAGGTCTTGCTGATAAGGAAATGTCAGTTGTAGAACTCATCACAATGCTCCTTGACAACTACACAATCACTTATACTAAGATTCCTCAGGCTGACCTTGACAAAAATGTGAAGGCTGATTACAGCGCATTCGCAGATAACGCTGATGATGTTAAGGCAAATCTTCACGGTGCTATCACAGCTATTGACGGATTTGTTCCCACTATCCTCAGCCTCATCAACATCAACGGTCAGAACTACGGTTCACTTGACGAGCTTGTAAACGGTCTTCTTGCAGGTGCAGACCTTGGCGGTCTCCTTATGGGTCTCCTTGTTCCCGTACTTGCTGATCTCCAGATCGACGACATCCTCGGTTATGTAAACAACCTTACTAACCTCAATGTAGCTCTTGATCCTCAGACATTTGCTACATCCGCTAAGTTCGGCTCCAAGCTTGCTGACTTCATCGGTACAGCTACCACATGGGCAGAAGTTCGTGATGCTCACTTCACACAGGGCGAAGACGGTAAGTGGACAATGAATGCATTCGACTTCGAACTTGCAACTCTCGCAGATATAGTAAACTTCGCATCTGACCTTCTTATGCCTCTCGATGTTGTATTCCAGGTACTTCTCGGCGGTAGCCAGATTATCGCTCTCGAAGACGATGATACAGTTCGTCGTGCAGACATCAGAATCAACGGTGGTTACGGTTACAACTATGCAATCATCCCGCTTCTCGAAGCTCTCGGTGCTACACCTATCAGCCAGGCTCAGTATGATGCTCAGGTTAAGGCTGAAGGCTCATCACTTAAGCCCGTTCTCGATGTAATCGTAGCAAGAGTAGAAGCTATCCTTGAAGCTCCTGTAAATGAAGCTCTCGGTCTCTTCGCTAACCTCTTCTACTTCATCGGTTCAGAAGGTATCAACACTATTGTTGCTAACCTTGTAGCTCCTGTTGTTGAACTTCTCGACAAGGTATGTGAAGTATATCCCATCAGCATTTATGTTGCTATGAAGGACGGCGCATTCAAGTTCGACTTCGATCTCGAAAACAAGAAGGGTCTCGAACCCGGCTTCGTATTCGACATCAGCTCTGACGAACTTGCTAAGCTCCTTGAAAACCTCGTAGCAGGTATCAAGATTGACCTTGACAAAGACGGTGTAGCTGACGAACTCGGTCTTACACTTGAACTCGATTGGCTTGACCTCGCAGCTGCTATGGCTAAGAGAGATGCTGACGGTATCGTTTACACCAACTCTGCTATGGTTTACGGTTACAGCGTACAGAACGGCTTAACCACAACTGTAACAGGCGAAGGTAACGATCCTTACAAGAATATCTCCGGTGATGCCGCTAATACTCTTGTAACACTTCTCACCACTATCCTTACTGAGGATAATGCTAAGGCAATCGAAGAAATCGTTCTCGGTCTCCTCGGTGATGCAGAAATTCCTGAAGTTCTTGAAGGTCTCATCGAAGACGTTCTCGGTGACGAAAAGGGTCTTGTAAACCTTATCGGTACAGTTATCCTTGTTCTTACAGGTGACTATAATATCAATACTCTTGATTTCGTATTCAAGTTCCTTGGTGATGTTGACTATGATATGGATAAGGCATCCGATGCTATCGAAACTCTCGACAGACTTATCGGTAAGGCTATTCCTGTAGTTCTTCCTCTCATCGCAGGTGAGAACCCGACAGGCATCCTTAAGGATATTGCAGATGCAGCAGCAAATGCTCCTGCAAACACACCTGTTCTTACACACATCATCAATACCCTCCTCAACGATATGCTCTTCACACAGGATATGATGAACACCATCACAAATCTTGTTGTTGGCACAATCGGCGGATTCCTCAGTGAATCACTTTGCGGTACATTTAAGGATCTCCTCGGTATCGACCTTTCACCCAAGGCATTTGCAGATGCAAGCGGCAACAATGCATTTGCAGCTTATGTCGGCACAGCAACAACCTGGGCTGAAGTACAGGAAGCTCATAAGATTACTGCTGAAGACGGCTCAGTAACTTATGAACCTATCTTCACAGGTGTTGATACTAAGGAAGAATTCCTCGGTAACATCTACGCTATACTTGAAGCAGTAGAACCCGTACTCGCATTCTTACTCACCGGCGGTAACCTCAATATCGCTCAGGGCTATGATGTAGAAAACATTAAGCTCCTTGGTAATAATGGTTACGAAAACGCTATCTACTATCTCTTCAAGGGTCTCGGCCTTGATCAGATGGGTGCTACATGGACTGAACTCCAGGCAGGCGACAACGCTGTTGACGCTCTCCGTCTCACAGTTGACTATGTACTTGCACTTGTAGATACTCTCGGTGCTAAACCCTTCGATACAATTCTCGTTCTTATCTCTAACCTCAGCTACCTGATTGCAAATGACGGCGTTGAAGTTATCCTCACAAACCTCCTTTCACCTGTGCTTTCACTTCTTGACGCACTCGAAGGAACAATCTCCAGAGAAGAACTTGATGCACTTATCGAAACACTCGTTAAGGTTGACCTCTTCGGTAAGCCTCTTAACATTACAAACATCCTCACTATCGCAGGTGACAACGGTAAGATACTCGTTGACCTTCTCAATAGCCTCCTCAAGGGTATTGAAATTGAAGACGATGACGGAACAGTACACGTGATCAATGCTCTCAAGGATACATTCTTCGTAGACCTTGCTAAGGCAGCTATTGAAGTAACTGATCCCGCAACAGGTCTTGTTGAAAATGTAACAGAAGTAAACAGCTGGAACGTAAATACAGGCGATGCTCTCGTATTCATTCTTGAAACTGTTCTTTCTGACAACTTCCTCAACATCCTTTGCAAGCTTCTCAACATCAATGCCAAGGATGAAAACGGAAACGACAATATGGTTTACGGCATCATCACAAGCCTTGCAGGTAAGGATGAAGAAGTTCTTGACCTCTTACTCAGTCTCCTTGTTAAGGAAGAAGTAGAGTATAATGCTTATGACCTTCCTGACCTTAACAAGCTTTCTGCAGGTGAAAGCACTGAATTAACAGCTCTTGTTGAAAATCTCGATGCTCTCATCCCGACAGTACTCGGTCTTGTAGGTCTTCAGGATTCAGCAGGCAACGATGTAACAGATCTCGAAGCATTTGTTGTAGACCTTCTCGCAGGTGCAGATCTCGGCAGTCTCCTCATGAATCTCCTTGTTCCTGTCCTTGCAGATCTCAACATCGATGATATCCTCGGTTATGTAAATGACCTTTCAAATCTCAATGTTGATCTCAGTCCTGCAGCATTTGCAAAGAACAACTTCGGTTCTGAGCTTGCAGCCTTCATCGGCGATGCTGAAACATGGGCAGAAGTTCGTGATGAACGCTTCGACAGCACAACTGCTGAGGACGGCACAGTATCCTATGCTATCAAGTCCGGCGACAAAGCATTCGACTTCGGTATCACCTCCTTCGATGCTCTTGTAAACTTCGTATGTGACCTTACTGCTCCTCTCGATCAGATTCTCAGTCTCCTCCTTATGGGCGGTACACATGATGGCGGTACACTCTCCGTACTTGAAGAAGTTAATGTTGTAGGCGGTAGCGGTTACAACTACTCAATCATCCCGCTCCTTGAAATTCTCGGCATCGACGCTATGAGCCAGACAGCTTATAAAGATGCTGTAAGAGATAACCACGGCAGCACTCTCTATCCGATCCTTACTCAGCTTATCGACAGAGTAAGCGGCGAGGACGGTATCCTTGCACAGCCGATTTCATGGCTTGTAAGCATTCTTGCAAATCTCTGCTATGCTATCGATAACGGTCATATCGAAACAATCATCGATAACCTTATCGCTCCCGTAAATGTGCTCCTTGCAAAGGTTGATAAGATTATCCCCATTGCTATCGATGTAAACACTGCAAACATCATCGTAAATGCTGATGGCAGTATCGACGCTTCCAAGCTTCTTGGACTCTACATCGGTAAGGCACATCCCGGCGTGGATGCAGGTGTTCATGTTCGTGTAGACGGCGATCACTTAATCGGCTTACTTACCAAGATTCTCAACGGTCTTGAGCTTGAAATCAACGGTAAGAAGATTAAGCTTGTTGAAGGCGATCTTCTTCTCAGAAAAGATAATCCTGAAACAACAGAAGACGAAACAATCATGTTCACTTGGGAAAATGCAGCTGCTATGGCTGGCGCAAATAACGGTGGTAAGGTTGCATTTGAAGCAACTACATTCAGCACTGCTCTTGATGTATATGAAGGTGAAGCCTACAAGACAGTTAAGGCTGATGCAGGCGACACATTCAACACCATCATCTCACTTGTTCTCAGCACAGTAGATGTTGCAGGTATTCTTGAAGATCTTGAGCTTCAGCTTCCGCCTGAAATCAATGATCTCATCCAGGATATCATTGAAGATCCCTCAAAGATCACAGAACTTCTCACCGGTCTCTTCGGTACAGTAAACTATCAGCCCGTACAGAACAGACCCGTTGACGTTACAGGCGTTGATTACAGATCTTACCTTACAATGACTGAAGGCAACGCTGATGTAATTGCAACTCAGCTTGACGAACTCATTGTAGATGTTCTCAAGACAGCAGGTCTCGGCAACTCAGTTAAGGATCTCCTTACAGGTCTCGAGCTCACACTCAACGGTAAGAAGGTTAAACTTCTCTCCGGTGAAATGCTTAACAGCCTTCTTGATATCATCTTCGGTCTCTTCAAGGACGGCACAGTAGCCGGTATCCTTGAAACTGTCAACGGTCTCGGCTTACAGATCTTACCTTCCGAAGATGCAACAGAAGGTAAACCTCTTACACTTGACCTCTCACCTGAGGCATACAGAACCTTAATCGCAGACAACAAGCTCACATACATGAGCGGCTTCAATGCTAAGATAGCTAATGCTACAACATGGGCAGATATTGACTCCTTCGCAGGTACCGCATGGTCCTTCGCAGACGGTGATATCCGCGGATTCGTCAAGGCTCTCTCCGGCATACTTCTTCCTCTCAACGATATTCTTGAACTTCTCCTTATCGGTGAAGGCAAGGCCCTCGATGTAATGGGTATCGTTTCAATTGGAGGCGGTGACGGTTATGACTACGCTATCATCCCGCTTCTTGAAGCATTCGGTCTTACTGCATCTGAAGTTAAGACTGAACTCGAGTATAAGCAGCTTGTATCCGGCGATAAGACTCAGCTTCTCGGCTACATCCTTGACAGAGTAGCAGTATTCGCTGAAGACTTACTCGCTAAACCCGTAGACAGTCTTCTCGGAATCCTTCCCAACCTTGCATACTTCCTGTCAAATGACGGTCTCCTTCTCACAGTGAAGAACCTTCTTGCTCCTGTATACAATCTCCTTCCCATCCTCTTACCGCTTCTTGGTGTTGATGGTGGTATCGAAAGCGTACTCAGACTTGAAAACCTTATTCACAATATCGACCTCGGTATTGCACCTGCAGGTGTTAAATATGACTTCAAGATTCCTGTAATTAATTGGAAGGAATTTGCAGAACGTGGCGGTGACGAAGCTAAGCAAGTAGCAACCTCAAGAACTAACCCGGGCAATGCATCCGGTGCAAACACTTGGGCTAACTCCTTCAATGAGGAACTCACTGCTGAACAGTATGCAGATTATGCTGCACTTGATGTTGATGCTGACGGTACAGTTAATAAGTTCGATGCAGATGCATTCAAGAATACTCAGACTCATATCGTAGCTGATAAGGGTGACACACTCACCTATGTACTCACATGGGCACTTGATATGTTTGCATCAGAACACAACAGAGACGCTCTCGTTCAGTTCCTTGTTGACTTCTTCGAACTCCAGAGCGGTGCTACACAGACTATCGAATATGCTATCGATCAGCTCTTCGTTCAGGCTCAGAGCTTCGGCGCATCTGATATGATTGTCAGCGCACTCTTCGCAGCACTCGGCATGGGTATCACACTTGAATCCACTCTCATGGGTGACATCGCAACACTTCAGCAGATCTACAAGGATCTCTTCGGTGCAATCGGTGACGGTTCAGGTAATGCATACGGTAAGCTTGCCGATGTAATGGAAGATCTCACAGGCGTATGGAAAGAAACTGTAGGTACAGAAGAAGAGAAGGGCGAAGCAGAAGAAGAAGTTGAAGAAACTCTCAACTGGTTCCAGAAGCTCATTAAGAAGATTAAGGAATTCTTCGCTAAGATCTTCAGTATCTTCAAATAATCCACAGTTAAAGCCTGACGCTTAACTAAAGACAATACCCCACCTCTTCGGAGGTGGGGTTGTTTTTTTGCAAAAAAGTCTTTTATTGCCTTGAAAAGGTCGTAATATATTGGTATACTGTTAAAAAAAGGAGTGATAACTATGTCTGATAAAAGCTATCCGTTTTGTACTGTCGATGCCAAAGAAGTGGCAAGGCTTAAGGGTTTAGGTTTCTTAAGAGATAAAACAACTGCAGATTGCTTTAACTGCCGTGTTATAACTGTTAACGGTAAAGTCAGCGCAGATTTTCTCCGCAATGTGGCTGAAGCTGCAGAACTTTTCGGTAACGGTCAGGTAGCTTTCACTTCCCGTATGACTACTGAAATACAGAAAATACCCTATGGAAAGACAGAGTCTTTTCTGGCTTTTCTGGCTGAAAAAGGCATCCGTACAGGCGGTACCGGTCCTAAGGTAAGACCTGTCGTTTCCTGTAAGGGCACCACCTGTCAGTATGGTCTGATTGATACTTTTGCACTTTCCGAGGCAATCCATAACCGATTTTTCATCGGTTATAACGGAGTAAAGCTTCCTCATAAATTTAAAATCGCAGTAGGCGGATGTCCGAATAACTGCGTAAAACCTGACATAAACGATGTGGGTATTATCGGTCAGAAGGTACCGCATATTGATTCTGAAAGGTGTATAGGCTGCGGCCTTTGTGCTAAGAACTGTCCTATGGGGACCATTAAAATCGAAGACAAAAAAGCTGTTATAAATACTGATATCTGTAACCACTGCGGCAGATGTCTTCCTACCTGTAGGTTTGGTGCCATCAGTGAAAAAACATCAGGCTACCGACTTTATATCGGTGGCAGATGGGGTAAAAAAGTAGGTAGGGGTACGCCTCTCAGTAGAATTTTTGAAAGCGAAGAAGAAATCCTTTCAGCTGTAGAAAAGACTATTCTTTTTTATAAAGAGCAGGGAACATCAGGTGAACGCTTCGCTGATACTATAGCAAGAGTAGGTTTTGATATAGCAGAAAAAGAAATTCTCAGCGATGCAATCTTTTCAAGGAAGGAAAAGATAGTAGATGTCGAATAAAAAGAGTGTTATAATTTCCATTATAGCAGTACTGCTTATAATTTTTGCTCTCGGAACCTTTGAAACGGTGAAGCCGCAGAAGAAAAATGAGGTATATTTTACCTTTACGGATAGTACCGGTGAGGTTGTAACGCTCACAAAGAAGCCTGAAAGGGTAGCCGTTCTTTTCTCGTCCTTTGCTGATGTATGGACGGAGTCGGGAGGAGATATAGCCATTACAGTAGGGGAAAGTGTGGATAGAAAAATCTGCGACGGCACCGTACTTTTAGTTGATGACGGCGCAGGCAAGACAATCAATACGGAACTTCTCGTTTCCGATGAGCCTGACTTTGTGATAACCTCTGCTGATATTCCTGCACAGAGAGAAACGGCTGAAGCGTTGCGAAAAGCAGGTATTCCCGTAGCAGAGCTGAGAATGGAACATTTTAACGACTACAAAAAAATCTACTCCGCTATGTCGAAAATAAACGGCACCTGGGAAGAGAATGAAAAACAGCTTGAATATTTAAGTAAATCCGTGGAAAAAGAACTGGAAAAAGCCAAAGGAAGAGAAGAAAAGAAAATCCTTTTTATTCGCTCAGGCTCCTCTTATTCCTCGGCAAAGGCGAAAAGGGCGGAAGACCACTTTATAGCAAAGATGCTGGAGGAACTGGGCTGTCATAATATAGCCGACGATGCGCCTGTTCTTGTGGACGGATTAAGTGTGGAAGAAATAATCAAACAGGACCCCGACCATATATTAATTACCTTTATTGGTGATTATTTTACGAGCAGAGCCTATATGGAAAGCGTGCTTGAAAGCGAAGCTTGGCAGAGCCTTACTGCCGTAAAGGAAGGCAGAGTGCATTTCCTCATGCAGGAGCAGTTTCACTATAAGCCCTGCAGATATTGGGATGGAGCATATCAGGCTCTTAACGGAATTTTAGGAGAAGAATAAAATGAGCTTTTTAAAATCAGCATACGGTAAAGTCAGCCTGATGCTGATTTTACTTTTGACAGCAACAATATCTCTATATCTTGGGTCAGCAGAAATGTCATTTGCTGAGTTTTTCGGAGGACTTCTGAGAAAAGAAGGCTTTTTTACAGAAAGCATAATAATTTATTCTTTGCGTTTGCCACGTATTCTGGGCGCTATAGTGGCGGGAGCGGGACTGTCTCTTTCGGGACTGCTTCTTCAGAGTGTGACAAATAATGATCTTGCCTCACCGAACATCATCGGTGTTAATTCAGGGGCAGGTATAGGAGTAATACTGACACTTGCTTTGTTTCCGTCGGCAGTTTATGCTGTCCCCGCTGTGGCTTTTGCAGGTGCTTTTCTCACTACTCTGCTTATAGTAGGAATATCGGCGAAAACGGGGATGAAAAAATCTTCCGTAGTGTTGGTGGGTGTAGCAGTGACCGCCATACTGAATTCTGTAATATCATTTCTTTCCTATAGGGATACAGATTTGCTTTCAAGTTATAACTATTTTTCCGTAGGCGGTCTTTCGGGAGTGAAAGCGGAGGAACTGACAGTACCTTTTGTAATTGTAGTTATAAGTATTATCGTGTGTCTGTTTATCGGTCGGGAAACGGACATTCTTATGCTCGGTGACAGCATAGCGCTTTCCTTAGGTGTGGATGTAAAAAAACTTCGTATGCTTTGCCTCATAATCAGTAGTGCCTGTGCGGGTGCAGCGGTTTCATTTGCGGGTCTTTTAGGCTTTGTTGGCTTGGTAGTACCTCATATAGCAAGACGGCTTGCAGGCGGAAAAATGAAGGACCTGATTCCTGTATCTGTTCTTTCAGGGGCTATACTTATGCTCCTGGCTGATCTTGCAGGAAGAACAGCAGTAAAACCCTCAGAAATACCTGTTGGAATAGTAATGTCGTTTATAGGCGCCCCCTTCTTCTTTTATCTTATGATAAGGAGGGAAAGAAATGTTTAAGATTGAAAATCTTTCTGTCTCTCTCGGCGGAAAAGAAATACTTAAAGATATATCTTTTTCAGTTAAAGCGCACACGCTCACCTGTATTATCGGTAAAAACGGAAGCGGTAAATCTACTCTTTTGTCAGCCCTTGTCGGTGGTTTGAAATATAAGGGTCAGATAAGCTTCTGCGATAAAAACCTCGCACTTATGCCGATTAAAGAAAGAGCAAAGCTGATTTCTCTTCTTCCGCAGAGTTTACCCGCAGTGGAGATTACTGCAGAAGAGCTTATAAGAATGGGCAGAACACCGTACCTTGATATAGGTCGGAGGTTTTCCGCAGAGGATGAAAAAGCTGTGGAAAAATCCGTGGAGAGCATGAATATAAAACATCTGAAGGATAAAAGAGTTGACCGTATATCGGGCGGTGAAAGGCAGAAGGTTTATCTTGCTATGATTCTTGCACAGCAGACACGTATTATAGCCTTTGATGAGCCTGCTACATATCTTGATACCGAGTACAGAAAAGAAGTATATGACACCCTGAAAAGACTGAAAAAAGAGGAAAGAAAGACGGTTATCGCCGTAATGCACGACATAACCGAGGCTGTGGAAATAGCGGATAATATTATTTTTCTGGACGGCGGAAGACTTCTTTTCTTCGGCACAGCAGAGGAATGTATCGGTTCGGGTCTGATTGAAAAAGTTTTTAAGGTAAAAAAATATGAGTATGAAGCTGAGAACGGCAAAAGAATACTCTACAAATAATTTACAAAAGCAGAAATATATGCTAAAATCAAAGCGTAAACTTCATTTGGAAAGGAAATTACTATGAGCGTTACAAAAACACATTTCGACTTTATGCCCGACGGCAAAGAGGTACATCTTTTTACAATCACAAACAATAACGAAGTAAGCGCAGGAATTATTACACGCGGTGCTACTCTTCAGTCCTTCGTGTGCCCCGATAAAGAGGGTAAGATGGGCGATATAATTATGGGTTTTGATACTGTTGCTGCTCACATCGCGTCAGGTACATACACAGGCAACATTATCGGCCAGTATGCTAACCGTCTCTGCGGCGGTAAATTCACTGTGGCCGGTAAGGAATATCAGGTAACACAGAACGAAAAAGGCAAGACCTGTCTTCACGGCGGTGGAGAATATAACAGCGCTGTGTGGAAGGCTATCATCATCGATGACGATGCAGTAGAATTTTCTTACACAAGCGAGGACGGAAACGAAGGCTTCCCCGGTAAGATTGACGTTACTGTAGTTTACCGTCTTACAGACAGAAACGAGCTTGAAATCCACTATAATGCAGTACCTGACCGTGAAACTGTTATCAATATGACGAACCACGCTTATTTTAATCTCGGCACTACCGCAAACGGCGATGTACTCGACCACGAGCTTCAGCTTTTCTGCGATGCCTTCACTCCTACTGATGCAGACAGCATTCCCACAGGTGAAATCAGAAGCGTTGAAGGAACAGCCTTTGATTTTAGAGAGCCTAAAAAAATCGGCAGAGACATCGGTGCTGACGATGAACAGCTTATTATGTGCCGTGGCTATGACCACAACTTCTGCGTTAACGGTCCTATCGGTAAGGTAAGACCTGTAGCTAAGGTTACGGACGCAAAGAGCGGAAGAAAATTAGAAGTTATGAGTGACCTTCCCGGTGTACAGCTTTACACAGGTAATTTCCTCGACGGAACTGAAATGGGTAAAGACGGTATAGCTCTCGGTAAGCATTACGGCTTCTGTCTCGAAACACAGTACTATCCCGACACACCTAATCAGCCCTCATTTCCTCAGTGCACCTTCAAAAAGGGTGAAGCATTCAAGAGCCTTACTATTTTTAAGGTGTAAGAATGTTTGACGGATATGTTTCTGTTGTCCGATTCGAGGGAGACATAGAAGATGATTTTTATCTTAAAGATATTCCTGCAGTAAAGCACCTTATAGAAAAAGGAAAACTTGATTTTTCGAAGAATGTTTCGATTTTTGTAGGAGAAAACGGGACGGGAAAGTCCACTCTTTTAGAGGCGATTGCTGTAGCTTGCGGCTTTAATGCTGAGGGTGGAACGGTCAATTTTAATTTTTCCACTAATAATACTCACTCGTCTCTTTATAAGAACTTACGCATAGGTAAAAAGAGTTATCCGAAAGACGGATTCTTTCTGAGAGCGGAAAGCATATATAATGTGGCGAGTAATCTGGAAAGCCTTTACAGAAATGAATTTGCCCACGGGCTTGAAACACCTTACGGCTCGGTGTCTCTCCACGAACAGAGTCACGGTGAGAGCTTTATGTCCATTATAACCAAACGCTTCGGCGGTAAAGGGTTATATATTCTTGATGAGCCTGAAGCGGCACTCTCTCCAATGAGAATGCTCGAGCTTATGGCAGTGATGAATGAGCTGGTAAAGGACGGGTCACAGTTTATTATTTCCACACATTCACCTCTTCTTATGGCTTTTCCCGATGCGGATGTTTTCGAGCTTTCCGAAAAGGGAATAAAAAAAGTGAGATACGATGAAACGGAGCACTTTACCTTGACTAAACAGTTTCTGGAAAATCCCGAAAGAATGTTTAAATATCTCTTTGAATAACTAAAAAATCCTCTCACCGATGTGTAGTGAGAGGATTGCTTTTTTACCATTTAATATCTTTACCTATCTTCTTTGCAAAGCGATTAAATTTCTGCTTTTCAAGTGCAAGATAAGTTGTTTTTATGGGTGGACACACGCCGAAAAGTACACCTGAAAGGGTGAAAAGGAAGCTGGGGTTAACACTCTTTTTGCCTTTTTCTAAAGCGGCTACCATCTTTTTAGCGACCACACGGGGACTCTGTACAGGGAAGGGCTTTTCAAATTCTACTTCGTTTGCCGCCTTGAAAAAGCCTGTATCTGTGGCGATAGGGTAAAGGCAGGTGAGCTTGATGTTCTTCGGATTTTCAAATCTTATACCCTGCTGCCAGCCCTCGAGAGCAAATTTTGAAGCAGAATATGTAGCAAAGCCGGGCATAGCCATTTTACCGATGGCAGAAACGGTCATAGCATAATGGCCTTCTCTGCCGTTCAGATGCTCACGGTATTTCTGATATGTATAAATGGGGGAGAAAACATTTGTTTCGAACATTCTCTTGGTTCTATCCCAGTCAACATAATCGAAAACCTCATAGTAGGGATAGCCTGCATTGGCGTAGAAAATGTCAATCTTGCCGAAAAGCTCCTCTGCTTTTTCGAAAATGGCGTCAACTGCTTCCTTTGAGGAAACGTCACATTTGTAGGGGATAACATTGTCGCAGAAAAGATGCATTCTCTCTTCATTGATGTCTACGGCTAAAATTCTGTTTGATTTGTCGGCGGCTAAAAGCTTGAGCACTTCGTAGCCGATACCGCTGTCGGCGCCTGTGAGCACGATATTTTTTGAACTTATCATATCTTTCTCCTTTAAAATATAATAGTTTTTATAACCCTATGATATATCAACCTGCCAAAAAAGTCAACAATGGGTTTACTTTTCATTTCAAAGATGTTACTATATAAAATAGAGAAAAAGAGTGTATGAAAGGAAGAAAACAAATGAAATACGAAAAACTTTTTACACCCATAAAAATAGGTAATGTGGAAATAAAAAACCGTATCGCAATGGCTCCCATGCTTATGGATTTCGGTCAGTTTGACGGCAGAACTACCGAAATGCTGATGGATTACTATGAGGAAAGAGCCAAGGGTGGTACGGGTCTTATTATAACTGAAATCACCCGTGTGAACGACAGAACAGGCGGTGCGGCTTTCGCACAGCTGGGTATGAGTCACGACTATCAGATAGAGGGTATGAGTGAGCTTGCTGACAGAATCCACCGTCACGGTGCTAAGCTCTTTGTTCAGCTTCATCACCCCGGCAGACAGAATATGGGGCTTCTTATTGATACTCTGCCTATGAGTATTGCCTGCGACAAGGCTATGCCTTTCTTTAAGGATATGCTTTATAAGGTGGTTCCTGCAGGTAAGCTGCTTATGGAAAAGCATCTTGTTCCCAGAGTAGTATCACCGTCAAAATGTGAAAACAGCTATTTCTCTGACGGCAATAACAGAGGGCTCAGAAAAAGTGAAATAAAAGCTCTCATAAAGGATTTCATCGCCGCGGCGGTAAGAGTGCAGAAGGCGGGCTGTGACGGTGTTCAGCTTCACGCCTCTCACGGCTATCTTTTACAGCAATTCCTTTCTCCTAATACAAACAGAAGAACTGACGAATACGGCGGTTGCCTCGAAAACAGAATGAGATTTATTCTCGAAATCATCGAGGGAATAAAAAAGGAATGCGGAGAAGAGTTTCCGATTATTGTCCGTCTTACTGTAGATGAATGCTATGAAAAGGTAGGACAGGCAGGCAAGGGTTATACTCTCGAAGAGGGCGTAGAAATGGCGAAGCGTCTGGAAAAAGCAGGCGTAGCCGCTATCGACGTTTCCAGTGCATCATACGATGCTTTCAATTACTGGCTTGAGCCTACCTCATTTGAATGCGGATGGAGAAAGTATATGGCGGCGGCAGTTAAAAAGGCAGTAAATATTCCTGTTATTGCAGCTAACCTTATCCGCAGTCCCGGACAGGCTGAAGCACAGCTTCAGGAAGGTACACAGGATATGATTTCTCTGGGCAGACCGCATATTGCAGACCCACACTGGGCAAATAAAGTATATGAGGGCAGAGAAGAGGACGTTAAGAGATGCATCTGCTGCCTCTACTGTATCGAAAGTATGCAGAATAATGCCTATATCGGTGACCACGGCTACTGTGCAGTAAATCCCTTCGTAGGAAGTGAAGGCTATAAATTACCCGAAAACGGAAACGGCAAGGAAATCGTTGTCGTAGGCTCGGGTCCTGCAGGTCTAACTGCAGCAGAGCTTTTAGCAAAAAGAAAGTTCAAGGTTACCGTTTATGAAAAGGAAAAGGTACTCGGCGGTCAGATCGACCTTGCCGTGAAGCCTCCTCATAAGGATAAACTTTACTGGTGTATCGAGGATCTTGTCACAGCCTGTAAGAAAAACGGCGTGGAATTCAAGACAGGCACAGCCTTCACCAAGGAGCTTTACACAGAAACAAAGCCCTATGCAGTTATCTGCGCTACAGGAGGCTATGCTTCCAAGCCTTCATTTATTGACGGCTATGACAGAGAGAATGTCTACACTACTACGGATATTCTCACCGGCAAGGTTAAAGTAGACGGTAAAAAGGTTGCTGTGGTCGGAAGCGGTATGACAGGTCTCGAAACAGCCGAATATCTTGTCGCAGAGGGTAATAAGGTGCTTGTGGTTGAAATGGCGGATGCTATTGCTCCGGGAGTATGGATGCAGCACAGGGATGATATTATGCCACGCCTTTATGAGGGCGGAACGAAATTTTACACTTCTCTTAAGCTGACAAAGATTAACGATGACAGCATTGTCCTTGAGAATAAAGAGGGCAGAAAACAGGAACTTGACTGTGACTGCGTAGTTCTCTCTCTCGGTGTCAAGAGTGACAGGGCGCTTTATGAGGAGCTTAAGGAAGAGACAGGAAATATCTATCTCATCGGTGATGGTGAGAAGGCGGGCAGAATTGCCGATGCTACCCGAAGTGCATTCGAATGTGTGAAGGGAATAAACTGATTTTATGCCGAATGGAGGCAGTAATATGAAAAATATACTTGTTACAGGCGGTGCCGGATTTATCGGCTCCAACTATGTTTACTATATGCTTGAAAAGCATCCCGACTACAGAATAGTCTGTATCGATAAGCTTACCTATGCGGGCAATCTCGAAACTCTCAGAAAAGCTATGGAGAATGAAAACTTCCGTTTCGTGAAGGCTGACATTACTGATAGAAAGGCTGTTTACGGCCTTTTCGAGGAAGAGAACTTTTCTGCTGTGGTGAACTTTGCCGCAGAAAGCCACGTGGACCGCTCCATAGAAGAGCCTGAGATTTTTCTCAAGACAAATATTTTAGGCACACAGGTTCTTTTAGACGCCTGCAGAAAATACGGCAACATAAGATATCATCAGGTTTCCACTGATGAGGTTTACGGTGATTTGCCTCTGGACAGACCTGACCTGTTCTTTACAGAGGAGACACCCATTCATACTTCCTCTCCCTATTCTGCAAGCAAGGCCTCGGCAGACCTTTTGGTTATGGCTTACTACCGCACCTACGGTCTTCCCGTAACCATTAGTCGTTGCAGTAATAACTACGGGCCTTATCACTTTCCCGAAAAGCTCATTCCTCTTATGATAATCAATGCTCTTAATAAAAAAGAACTTCCTGTTTACGGAGAAGGTCTCAATGTCAGAGATTGGCTTTATGTAAAGGATCACTGTAAGGCTATCGATATGATAGTGGAAAAGGGCAGAATCGGTGAGGTTTATAACATTGGCGGACATAATGAAAGAACTAACATTGATGTAGTTAAAACCATAATAAAAATCCTTGGCAGAGACGAAAGTCTTATCAAATATGTCAAGGACAGACCCGGTCACGATTTAAGATATGCCATAGACCCGACCAAGATAAAAAATGAGCTTGGCTGGGAGCCTGAAACTACCTTCGAGGAAGGTATACAGCTTACTGTCAAATGGTATCTTGCCAACAGATACTGGTGGGA
>JAZNMU010000108.1:0-5774 GCA_045579865.1 Acutalibacteraceae bacterium | reverse complement strand
ACAAGGGTCGATTTATTAACCGAAGTTAATAAATCGACCGCACATTTTTGCTTATTTGTCAAGTCTTTTTCTATATTTTTTCAAAAAAACAAAACCGGGCTCATTTCTGAGCTCGGTTCGTTTCTTAACTTAATGGTATTGGGCAGTACACCCGACTTTTATTTATTATGCAAAGGAAACTACACCCATTTCATTAAGTACCAGACAAGCCATATAGCCTGCATAAATTGCGAGCAGTGCTACACCCTGCCATTTTCTGAACTTTCCTGCGATAATGGTAGGAACTACCGCCACTGCACAGGCGAAGATGCATACAGGGAAGTCAAAGTTTATGTTCATCTGTTCTACGGGGAGAGCCTTGCCGTCGATAATGGCACAGACAGGAAGGATAAGTGTAAGATCGATTATGTTTGCACCTACGATGTTACCGACAGAAAGACCGGATTCCTTTTTGCGGATCGCAGTAAGAGTTGTAACTAACTCAGGAAGAGATGTACCGAGAGCAATAACTGTAAAGCCGATGATTGCTTCACTTATACCGAAGCCCTTTGCGATAGTCTGACCTGAACCTACGAGGAACTCTGCACCTAAAACGATGCCTGCTGTACCGAGAACGAAGAAGAGAAGCTTAGAAGGAATCTCCTTCTTTTCATAAGAGTCGATTTCGTCACTTGCGGAAGCCTTTTTACCTTCAACAAGATTACTTATCATAAAGATAAGGAAGATAGCCCAGAGTATATAAGCTGACCAGGTGGGAAGCTCAAGCGAGAGAGAAAGAAGAGTGAGTCCGATTGAAGCAGCAAGAAGAAGACCGCCCTTGAGAGTGAAGCTCTTTCTGTTCACTGCACCTGCCATAGCTACAAGAGAAACACCCATAATGAGAGTTGTGTTTGCTGTAACAGAGCCTACTGCATTACCGATGGCAAGCTGTGCAGAGCCGTTCATAGCTGCTCTTACAGAAACTAAAAGTTCGGGAAGAGTAGTAGCAAACGAAACTACCGTAGCACCTACTACGAACTTAGGAATACCTGTTGCTTCTGCAAACCATGATGCTGAATCAACGAACCAGTCGCCACCTTTGATAATAAAGATGAGACCTACCACAAAAACTACTGCGGATACCGCCATAAGGGCACCGCCGCCCAAAGAGCCGAAAAGTGTGTAACCAAAAAATTCCATAATGTCCTCCGTTTTGAATTAAATTTTTTATTTATGATATTTGGTACCGATAGAAATTTGTATTGCTCTGTAAATCTGTTCCAGAAGCATAACCCTCGCCACCTGATGAGGGAAGGTCATTTTACTCATTGAAAGGCGAAAGTCACTGACAGCCTTTACCTTTTCGCTGATACCGAAAGAGCCACCTATAATAAAGACGATATTACTGTAACCTCTTACGGCGAGATTTTCCATTTCTGTGCTTAATTCTTCACTGGTTTTCTGTTTACCCTCGATGCACATAGTGTAAGTATAAGCACCTTTTGGTATTTTTTCGAGTATCTTTTTCCCTTCGCTCTCCAGAGCGTTTTCAATCTCTTTCTGAGAAGGGTTATCGGAAAGCTTTTCCGCAGTAAGCTCAACTACATTCAGCTTACAGAGTCCCGAAAGTCTTTTTATGTATTCGCTGACAGCATCTCTCAGATAGCTTTCTTTGAGCTTGCCAATACATATAAGTGTTATGTTCTGCATTTTTTCACCTCAGAATCTTATTATACCGTCGGTATTTTCTTTGGCGTTGACTTTAAGTATATAATCAATCCCCTCTTTTGCTCCTTCACTTTCCAAAGCGGAAAACGTAGTCTGATAAGCAAGATCAGGGAAATTATTTTCTGTGCTTAAGTGTCCGAGGAAAAGTCGGGTGGTGCCTTTTTTTATGAGTTTAACTGCTTCCTCAGCGCAGGCGACATTAGAAAGATGACCTCTGTCGGAAAGTATTCTTCTCTTAAGATAATAAGGATAATCCCCGCTCTGAAGCATAGCCACATCGTGATTTGACTCGAGCATAACAAGCTCTGCACCCATAAGCGCTTTCTCTACCGTAGGAGTAATTATGCCAATATCCGTAGCAACGACTGCCCTCTGTCCGTGAGGAAAGTTTATCTTGTAGCCACAGCTTTCGCGGCTGTCGTGAGGTGTTTCGAAGGAGGTTACAAACAGATCTCCTGCCTGTACCCCTTCACGGGGCATAATTTCAAATGGGAATTTACCGTTTACGGTGCCGTTTTCCTCCAGCGCAGACATAGTTCCTTCTGTAGCATAAACAGGAATTTTATATGTAGAGGCAATTATCCGTATTCCTTTTATATGATCGCTGTGCTCGTGAGTAACGAAAATGCCGTCAATTTTTGAAGGATCAATTTCTCTTGAAAGAAGTGCTTCTTTTATTTTCTTTGCACTTACACCTGCATCGATAAGTATACCGCGGTCACCATTTCCCAAAAAGGTAGCGTTACCCGAACTTGATGAAAACAAAGAACAGAACTTTGCCATAGTTTTCCCTTCCACAAAAAAAGAGTCTGTCAAAATATCAATCTTTCACAAACTCTTTTCTGTAATTTTTTATCCTGCGCTGTTTATTGTCTCAGCTTCTCGGATTTCCTTGCGGTAAATATCTGCGCCGAGATTTCTGAATTTTTCCACATAGTCCTCATAGCCTCTGTCGATATAGACTATATCTTCGACCTCGGTAATACCTCTGGCAATAAGACCTGCAATAATCATAGCCGCACCTGCACGAAGGTCATCGGCCTTTACGGGAGCGCCCGTAAGCTCTTCCACACCCTGGAATACTGCAATAGTGCCGTCCACCTGAACGTTTGCACCCATTCTGATAAGCTGCTCCACATATCTGAAACGGTTATCCCATACGCCCTCAGATACGAGAGAGGTACCGTTAGCTACGGAGAGAAGGACAGCCATCTGAGGCTGCATATCCGTGGGGAAACCGGGATGAGGCATAGTTTTAAGGTTGCATTTTTTAAAGGTTCCGTCAGACTGAACTCTCACTGCATCGTCATATTCCGTAACATCCACGCCACACTCGAGAAGTTTTGCCGTAATAGATTCAAGGTGCTTCGGTATTACATTTTTAACGAGCACATCACCGCCCGTAGCCGCTGCGGCTACCATATAGGTGCCCGCTTCAATCTGGTCGGGAATGATGGAATAAGTACAGCCGTGCATATTGCTTACGCCGTGGATTTTGATAACATCTGTGCCTGCACCTCTGACATCGGCACCCATAGCGTTGAGGAAGTTTGCAAGGTCAACGATATGAGGCTCCTTAGCGGCGTTTTCGATTATGGTAAGCCCTCTCGCCTTCACGGCGGCGAGCATAATATTTATGGTGGCACCTACGGAAACCTTGTCCATATAAATGGCACTGCCTGTAAGGTGATCAGCCTTCGCGTTAATCATACCGCCCTCGGTAACGGCTGTAGCACCTAAAAGCTCGAAGCCCTTAATATGAAGGTCGATAGGTCTTACTCCGAAATCACATCCGCCGGGAAGAGCTACCTTGGCCCTGTTATATCTGCCTAAAAGGGCACCGATGAGATAATATGAAGCACGAAGCTGTCTGGTCATCTCGTGGGGTACGATATAGGAATTTACACTCTTGGTGTTTACTTCGATTGTATGTTTATTGATGTATTTTACCTGTGCACCCATCTGGCTTAAAATTCTGACCATACAGGATACATCGCTGATATTCGGTATATTTTCGATACGGCATACATCCTGAGCGAGAAGTGTTGCAGGAATGATGGCAACTGCAGCATTTTTTGCACCGCTGATTTCAACTTCGCCCGACAGTCTGTTACCGCCGTGGATTACTAATTTTTCCAAAATTAAATCTCCCTTTCCGTTTTTTTGTTCGGAAATGCGCCAATATATTTTGCGTCCTTATCTGTTGAAGGACAGTATAACTCACTATATAACTAATGTATTATAGCATCATTTTTCGCAAAATAAAAGTCCTTTTTACCCTTTTTGTGAAAAATACACTAAATATCTTTTGCCGTAAAAATATTTTAGTGAGGTCTTTAATATTATCTGCTTTTCCGTCTTAAAAAGTCTCTTTAATTTTTACCTTCTTTAAAACTATTTACAACATAAAAAATTAATGTTAAAATTATAACAGACAAAATAAAAAAAGCAGGTGAAAATATGAAAGCACCCCTTGCTGACAGAATCCGTCCGCAGACGGTGGAGGACATTGTCGGTCAGAAGCATCTTCTGAGAGAAGGTGCCGCTCTTCGTAACATAATCGAATCGGGAGAACTTCCCAATCTCATTTTCTACGGTCCCTCAGGCATAGGCAAGACAACTCTTGCCTCTATTATGGCGAAAAAGACAAACCGCAGATTTCACAAGCTAAACGGCACCACAGCCTCCACAGCTGACATAAAGGCTATCGTTGCCGAGCTGGACACTCTCGCCGCACCTCAGGGCATACTTCTGTACTTAGATGAAATACAGTATTTCAATAAAAAACAGCAGCAGACTCTCCTCGACTACATCGAAAGAGGAGAAATCACCCTTATAGCCTCCACTACGGAAAACCCCTATTTTTATATTCACGGGGCGATTTTAAGCCGATGCACCGTTTTCGAATTCAAAAGCGTTACAGCTGAGGATATCATCCCTGCAGTAAGGAGAGCCTTTTCCTTCCTTGCCACGGAAAAAAATATGCCCATAGCCGCTGACGAAGAAACCATAAATCACATCGCACTTTCCTGCGGCGGCGATGTGAGAAAGGCTATGAATTCGGCTGAGCTCTGTGTTCTGAGCACCCTGCCCGACAAGGAAGGTAAAATTGTAGTCACTCTCGAAAAAGCCAGGGAGCTTACACAGAAAAGTGCTCTGAAATATGACCGCGAAGGTGACGAGCATTATGACATTCTCTCCGCCTTTCAGAAAAGTATGCGTGGCAGTGATGCCGATGCGGCTCTTCATTATCTTGCCAGACTTTTAGAAGCGGGAGACCTTCCATCGGCTACACGAAGACTTTTAGTCTGTGCAAACGAGGATGTGGGTCTTGCCTACCCGATGATAATTCCCATAGTCAAGGCTGCAGTGGACACTGCGCTTATGGTGGGGCTTCCCGAGGCAAGAATACCCCTGGCCAATGCGGTGGTTCTCGTGTGTAACTCCCCCAAATCAAACTCGGCATATATGGGAATTAACCAGGCGATGGCTGATGTGAGCCGCGGCAACTTCGGACCTATCCCCCGTCAGCTTCAGAATATGCACTACGACGGCGAGGACAATCAGAACAAAGGTCAGTTTTATCTCTATCCCCACGATTACCCCTCCCATTATGTTCCGCAGCAATATCTCCCTGACAAGATAAAAGACAGAAAATACTATATCTACGGAGACAACAAAACGGAACAGGCGGCTAAGGAATACTGGGACAAAATCAAAAAATAAGGAGAAATTATTATGGAATATGCAAAGAAAGCAAAAAGCCTTTTCGGAAAATATCTTTTCGTTTATTTCGTCGGCAACGGTGAGGGCGAGGAAACTTTACACTTCGCAGTAAGCGAGGACGGCTACAACTTCACTCCTCTTAACGGCAACCGCCCTGTCATTGAGCATAACAAGGGCAAAAAATGTGTCCGTGACCCTTACATTCTTAAAGGTCCTGACGGATTCTACTACATAGTCGGCACAGATATGAGATGTGAGGAGGGCTGGGAATCAAATCACGCACTCGTTACCTGGAAATCCAAAAACCTTACCGAATGGATGGACGAAACCATCATCGACAT
>JAZNMU010000107.1:0-8944 GCA_045579865.1 Acutalibacteraceae bacterium | reverse complement strand
ACATAGGACTGGATATTACCCTTAAGGTCCTGAATGTTACAGAAGGAAGCCTTACCCATAATGCGCTTTGACATCATTCTGCCTGCCACACGGACAGTCTTGCCCTCGAGCTCTTCGAAGTTTTCCTTGATTACTGAGCTGTGGTGTGTCTGATCGTACTTAGTGATTACGAAGGGGTCTCTGCCGTCTGCCTGGAGTGCTTCGAGCTTGTCTACCCTTACCTGTCTTAATTCATTAACGTCCTGCTGTGCCTCCTGCTGAGGTACATTTACATTCTTTTCTTCTGACATATCCGTTTTCCTTTCAGAAAGAATTATCTTAAAATTTCGATAACTTCGTATTTGATGATACCTACGGGAGATTCAACCTCTACGATGTCGCCTGCCTTGTGGCCTAAGAGTGCCTTGGCAACGGGTGATTCATCGCTGGTGATATAGTCGTCAACCTTATCCTTTGAGGTGGAGGTTGAAGAGATAATCTGATACTTATATACATCGCCGTATTCGACATCCTTGATTTCTACTTTAGAACCCATCTGGATAACATCGGTGCTCAGTGAGTCTTCGTCGATAAGCTTCGCTCTGGAAAGAATATCTTCGATTTCGAGAATACGAGCTTCGAGTTTACCCTGATCGTTACGTGCTTCGTCGTATTCGGCGTTTTCTGATAAGTCACCGAAGGAAAGAGCAACCTGAATTTTTTCTTTGATTTCCTGTCTGCCTCGTACTTTGAGGTCTTCTAATTCAGCCTCTAATTCCTTGAGGCCCTGGGAGGTAAGCAAAATATCCTGTGCCATTGTATATCTTCCTTTCGTTAAGTAAAATTTACTAAATGTATTATGTTACATAAACTGTCAGTTTAATATTATATAAAATTTTTGTAAATGTGTCAAGTGAAAACATTACATTATGTATAAAATAAAAGTTTTTCTCCCGGTAACCGGCCGAAAGAATTATAAGTGTAACAAAAAAGCAAGAGGCGGAGATTAACCACCGCCCCGTTTTTTCGCTTTTCGCATAACACGTAGAACCGTCCCCTGTGTTACCTATAATTGTCAATAGTTTATACAAAAAAAGGCAGCGAAGAAACTCTCCGCCGCAAAAAAACATTATTCATTTTTCTCTAACCACAAATTACATACAAGTTCTACTCCTGCAAACAAAACACCCGCAACCGGCCATACGACCCACGTAATATGCCAATCGTCTGCAAGAAAACTCCAACACAGATAAACGGCAGTTGCCACAAGCCAGTACACCGTACCTATAGTTTCGCTGATCTTGCTTTTTCGTTTTCCTTTATCTGAAAATTCTCCTTCTCGAAGTAACTTTTGCATACTTGCCCATCGCACTCCTGCAACAATAAAAAACATTGCACCGATTCCCGCTATCAGCATTGTAACACAAAGCAAAATCACGGTAAGTAATTCATTCTCTGTAAATACTCCGCATAGGAGAGGAACGGGCGATAACACACAGGTGCAAGCACCAATGTAATTGTATTTCACATAGGTACTCCGATATGCTTTCTGTCTATCTCTTGCAAGTCCGGTTACACCATACTCCATTTCAAATGATTCTTTTTCAAGAAACTCGTAGGGTGCATTTTTGAATCCAACACGAATAAACATTATGACCGCAATCGCAACAATAGGAAAAATTGCAACAACACCAATTCCGACAGCGACATTTTCGGATATAGGCAATGAGGTAAGCTCGCTCACAGCACATAAAAGCAAAAGCGGAATAACCGATAAGATACATAAAAATGTTGCAATAGCTATTTTAACTGAAGCTTCTTTCCTTTGATCTATATAGTCATTGGCTTCTGCGAGAGTAATTTTTTTGACTGGCGCTTCATCCACGCCGTCAGTAAATTCTTCGTCTTCAATTTCATCCTTCAGTAAGTAATCGGTTGTTACACCAAATAGATTACCAAGCTGAAGAATCTTTTCTAAATCCGGTGTAGTCTGTGCCGCCTCCCACTTGGATACTGCTTGACGGGACACATTCATTTTTTCAGCAAGTTCCTCTTGCGACCATCCATTCTTTTTTCTCAATCTGATTATCTTATCAGCTAAAATCATCTTTCTATACCTCCACTTGATAATGTGGGTGGCGTTTCGCCATCTACCGAACCAAGTATAATTTTTTTATGAGTTGCATACCACCAAACAACGACTTGAAATTCGTCAACCGACGGTTGCATTGTGTGATTTTTATCTATTATATCATAAAAATACAACTTTTTCTACCAACACAGAAAATATCGGCAGAGAGAATAAATCTCCCTGCCGCCGTGCTTCGGTTAGTTGTAAATTATATCATGATTTACGATTTCTGTTCCATTGGATTGTCCGCTTTGAGCTGTTCGGTCACGCCCTCACGTTCTGTCATCTGCTTTACACGAGAAGACAGGGGACGGTTCTATGTGTTAAACCAGCTTCCTTCCCATCAGCACACCCATAACCGAAGCCATCATAAGACCTCTGGTCCAGCCCGATGAGTCACCGAGGCAGTGGAGACCCTTTACATTGGTATTGAAGTCCGCGTCCATCTTTACACGGTTTGAGTAGAACTTAAGCTCGGGTGAGTAGAGCAGTGTTTCTGTGGATGCAAAGCCGGGAACAACGTGGTCCATAGCCTTGATAAAGTTGATTATGTTCATCATCGCTCTGTAGGGCATAGCGGCGGTTATGTCACCCGCCACGGCATCGGGAAGAGTAGGCTTTACGTTTGACTGTGAAAGCTCCTTTTCCCAGGTTCTCTTGCCGTCGAGGATGTCGCCGAAGCGCTGAACCATAATGTGCCCCGCACCGAGCATATTCGTCAGCTCGCCCACCTTACGGGCATATTCGATGGGCTGATTAAAGGGATAGCTGAAATTATGTGAAACGAGGATGGCAAGATTGGTATTATTGCTCTTTAAATCCTTATAGCTGTGTCCGTTAACCACGGCAAGATCATTATCGTAGTTTTCCTGACTTACGAAGCCGCCGGGATTCTGACAGAAGGTTCTCACCTTGTTTTTAAAGGGACCGGGATAACCGATAAGCTTCGATTCGTAAAGAACCTCGTTGACCTTTTCGATAATCTCGTTTCTTACTTCAACACGGACACCTATATCTACAGTACCCGGCTGATGAGCAATATCGTATTCGGCACAGATTTTCTCGAGCCATTCTGCACCTCTTCTGCCTGTGGCGATAACTGTGCTGTCGGCTTCGATAGTCATCTGCTTTCCCCTGCTGTTCTGAATATGTACACCCTTACAGGCGCCGTCCTCGAGGATAATATCATTACACTCATAACCGAAGATGATCTCCACACCGTTATTTAAAAGAAACTGCTCAATAGCATAGTAAATGCTCTGTGCCTTTTCCGTACCCATATGTCTTATAGGACAGTCAACGAGCTTAAGACCCGCCTGAATAGCCCTCATACGGATTTCCTTGACCTCCTGAGAGTTGCTGATACCTTCGATATGGGTATCTGCACCGAATTCAAGATAAATCCCATCCGTATAGTTTATAGTTTCCTGGGCAAGATTTTCACCGATAAGTGAGGGCAGGTCGCCGCCTACCTCATAGCAAAGGGAAAGCTTGCCGTCGGAAAATGCACCCGCACCTGAAAAGCCTGTGGTAATATGGCAGTAGGGCTTACAGTTTACGCACTGCTTGGTTTTGTCCTTCGGGCAGTGTCTTTTCTCTACAGGCTGACCCTTTTCCACGATTACAATGCTTTTTTCCGTGCCCTTTTTTATCATTTCCAGGGCGGTAAAAATACCTGCAGGTCCTGCACCGATAATAACTACATCTTTTTTCATATTTTTTCTCCTCCAAAAAAAGAAGTCTCTACCTGCGGAACAGATAAAGACTTTTTCTTTAAAATATTCCTCTTTAGTTTAACACTAAAAAGATATGCTTGTCAAGAATTTTTTAACCCATAGTTACAGGATTTTCGGGCGTCCAGATAACTGCAGTCAGGCTGTCATAGTAATCCTCATAGGCTTCCTTGCCTACATCGAAGGCTTTGGTGATTTCGTCACAGGATATGTAGAGAAAGCCGTCATTACAGAAATAGATTTCACATTCCGCCCTTCCTATATAGGCTTCGAAAGTCAGCTTCTCCCCTGTTTCGTTTTTTCTGTCGAGAGCGGACTTACCACTATGCGCTGTTAAAAACTCGGCAAGCTCAGTCATTGTTTGAACACAAATAGAGTAGATTATATCTTCTTTCCCTTCTTCTTTATAACGGCACCAATAATCCGTACAGAAAATTTCAGGCTTATGGTTAATATTTTTAATCGAATAAATCCCCGCATCATTTACGATATCGCCCAAAGTCTTACAGCTTTTCAGAGCCGAGGCAAGGTCGTAAGGAGCCTGTGTGGTTTCCTGTTCGATCATATCTGCCACAGGTTCACTGTCGGGATTAAGAGCAAAAACTGCACCGATAACTGTCAGCATTAAAGCAAGAAGAATAATTACAGTCTTTTTCATAATAACATCCCCCTTCCGAATAAATTATATCACCAGTGAAGTTTAAATGCAATATTACGGTGCATATAATAATTAAAACCGTTCGGGAGGTATACTATGGAAAAGTCACTTAAACGCTACGGAAAAATCGGTTTTATCTTTACGGGAATTATGGGTGTTTTACTCCATTTCCTGTATGACATCACGGGAAGACGTATTATAGTCGCTCCCTTTTCAGCGGTTAACGAATCCACCTGGGAGCACATGAAGCTGCTGTTTTTCCCCTTGCTGATTTTTGCTTTCATAGAATACAGACTAATCGGAAGAAATTATGAAAATTTCTGGTGCGTCAAGCTAATCGGAACTGCGGTCGGTCTGCTCACCATACCCTTTCTGTTCTTCACATATAAAGGTGCATTGGGCGTTTCGGCTGATTGGTTTAATATAGCCATCTTTTTCATCGCTGCCGCTGTGACATTTATACTTGAAAGAGCTATACTTAAACGGGATGTGACTTGTCCTGTTCCGTCTGCTGTGGCGGTGGGCGCTTTAATTCTCATCGCCACTCTTTTCGTTATATTTACCTTCGCACCGCCTGAAATTCCTCTTTTTATGGACCCCATTGAGGGCAGCTAAGGAATTTAACCGCCCACTATCCCCTCGCATATCCTTCTGAACACAGGGGCACAGTCTACATTACCGCCCTCACCGTTTTCGTTGAGAACTACGACTATATAATTCGGATTATCCGAAGGGAAAAAACCTGTAAACCAGGTACGGCAGATTTCCTTTCCGCCCTCATAAATACCGCTCTGTGCAGTACCTGTTTTCCCCGAAAGTGAGAGAAGGTCGCTTTTTGCCTTATCTGCGAGGCCGTCACTTACCACACCTGCAAGCATTTCCCTTATCTGCTTTACGGTACCTTCGGAAAAGATTTTTTCCTTATGTGTCCTACCTGTCTGTGTCATAAGCCCCTCGGAATTAGTGAGACCTCTGACGAGAACAGGCGAGACAGCATATCCAGTGGCGAGAGCGTGATAAGCCTTCGTAAGCTGTAAAGGTGTGGCGGAAAAATCGCCCTGACCAAAGGAAAAGTTAGCTAAGTTCCCCTTTAATCTCAGGCTTTCCTTAGCGGGCAGAGTACCCGACGCGGTCACCATAGACGGAGCAAGGGCATCACTATCACCGAAGCCGAGACGGCGGCAGAGTGAAAGGAGCTTTTCAGCATTCAGCTTACGGGAAAGATTAATAAAATAGGTATTACAGGAGTTTTCCAGGGCTGATTTCATATCCGTTTCACCGTGAGCCTTGCCGTTAAAACAGCGGAAGGTCGTGTCGCCTACTGTAATCTCACCCTTACATTCGTAGGTTTCTTCGGAAGAAATGCCGTTTTCCAGAGCGAAAGCCGCCACTATGCTTTTAAATACTGAGCCAACAGAATAAGAGCAGAAGGCTTTATTCACCAAAGGGGAGTTTTCAGCCTTCAGGCTTTCCCCTACCCTTTCGGGATGAAACTCCGGCACACTTGCCACGGCTAAAAGCTCACCTGTCCCTACCTTCATCACCAGTACCGCTCCGCTTTCTATTCTGCTTTCACGAAGGGCACTTTCTGCTATAGCCTGTATTCCGCTATCGAGGGTGAGAACTACTCCCGCCTTTGAGGAAAAATTGTGGTCAGTTACTGTCTTGTCCATACCTGCCAGGACTCTGCCCACAGCATCTACCTGAAAAGAAACCGTCAGCTTACCGCCGTTTTCCGTAAGGTATTGGTTGTATGCTTTTTCTATTCCCGAAATGCCCTTTCCTTCCGAGTCAAGATAACCGACTATGTGGGGTGCAAGAGTGGTTTCTCCGTATCTGATCGGAACGGAAAAGGTGTAAATATGATCGTTGATAATCTCCTCGCTCACCGTACATAAAAAGGGATAACCGTCATTTATCTTCTCTGTAAGCTCATCGGTGCTTAAATAGGACTTGAGATATTCTGCCGACTGCACTGTGGGCGTCACTGCGGCGACAAGCCTTTTTTCGCTGTTAGTCAAAGGGATGTAATTTCTGTCATAGATTGTCCCCCTTTTCTCTCCTGCCGTGAGAGTTTTCGTGGACTGACTGCGGGTAACCGCTGAATAATTTTCTCTGTTAATATCCATAATTTTGAATAAAAGTGCCATAAAGCAAAGGCACATAAGCATATATAAGGAAAGGGCTCTTTTCAACAAAATAATCACCGATAATAGTGTTATAATGAAAAATAAAATCTATCCTTTGAAAAAAATTCCTGCTTTTTACCATTATTTTCATAAAAAGACTTGACTTTATTGAAAATCTACCCTAAAATAGAAATTAGCACTCGACCGATAAGAGTGCTAAAAATCGAAAACAAAGAATTCAGGAGGAATGAATTATGAATATTAAACCCCTTCTCGACAGAGTAGTACTTAAAAGCGCAGAAGTCGAAGAAACTACCCAAAGCGGTTTCATCCTTACCTCTGCTTCCCAGGAAAAGCCCCAGTTTTCCGAGGTAGTGGCAGTAGGCCCCGGCGGAATCGTGGACGGTAAGGAAACAGAAATGTATGTTAAGGTCGGCGACAAGGTTATCACCGGCAAATATTCAGGTACAGAAGTAAAGCTTGACGGTGAGGAATACACTATCGTACGTCAGAGCGAAATTCTTGCCGTAATCGAATAATCCAAGGAGGAATTTATAAATGGCTAAACAGATTATCTATGGCGAAGAAGCCAGAAAAGCATTACAGACAGGTATCGATAAGTTAAGTGATACCGTAAAGATTACTCTCGGCCCCAAGGGCAGAAACGTAGTAATCGACAAAAAATACGGTGCTCCCCTTATCACTAACGACGGCGTTACCATCGCAAAGGAAATCGAATTAGAGGACGCTTTCGAAAATATGGGTGCTCAGCTCGTAAAGGAAGTTGCCACAAAGACAAACGACGTGGCAGGTGACGGTACCACCACCGCTACGCTCCTTGCCCAGGCTCTCGTAAGAGAAGGTATGAAAAATGTAGCTGCAGGCGCTAACCCTATGGTAGTTAAAAAAGGTATCAAAAACGCTGTTGCCAAGGCTATAGAAACAGTTAAGGCCAACTCAAGCCCCGTTACCACATTTGAAGACATCGCAAGAATTGCTACAGTTTCTTCCGCTGACGAATCAGTAGGCCAGCTTATCGCAGAGGCTATGGAAATAGTTTCTACCGACGGTGTTATCACAGTAGAGGAATCAAAGACAGCCGAAACCTGCAAGGAAGTAGTAGAGGGTATGCAGTTCGACAGAGGCTATGTATCCCCCTATATGGCTACAGACCTCGACAAAATGGAAGCAGTTATCGACGATGCCTTCCTTCTCATCACAGACAAGAAAATCAGCAACATCCAGGAAGTTCTTCCTCTTTTAGAGCAGGTACTCAAAATGGGCAAAAAGCTCGTTATCATCGCTGAGGACGTAGAAGGCGAAGCTCTCGCTACTCTTCTCGTTAATAAGCTCCGCGGCACCTTCACCTGCGTGGCAGTAAAGGCTCCCGGCTTCGGCGACAGAAGAAAGGAAATGCTCCAGGACATCGCTATTCTTACAGGCGGTCAGGTTATCACAGCCGACCTCGGTCTCGACCTTCAGACAGCTACCGTTGATATGCTCGGTACTGCAAGACAGGTTAAAATCACCAAAGAAAACACCACCATCGTAGACGGTGCAGGTGACAAGGAACAGATCAAGGCCCGTGTAAATCAGATTAAGGCACAGATTGAGGCTTCAACATCTGAATTCGATACAGAAAAGCTTCAGGAACGCCTTGCAAAGCTCGCAGGCGGTGTGGCAGTTATCAAGGTAGGTGCTGCAACAGAAACAGAAATGAAGGAAAAGAAGCTCCGCATCGATGATGCTTTAGCCGCTACAAAGGCTGCCGTAGAAGAAGGCTCAGTAGCAGGCGGCGGCGTGGCTCTTCTCAATGCAGTTCCCGCAGTAGCCGCTCTCGCAGAAGCTACCGAAGACCCCGACGAAAAGACAGGCGTACGCATCGTTCTCAAAGCACTCGAGGAGCCCGTCCGTCAGATTGCTAAGAATGCCGGACTTGAAGGCTCCGTTATCGTAAATGCTATCCTCGAAAGCGGTAAGACAGGCTACGGCTTCGACTTCGCTAAGGAGCAGTATGTAAACATGGCTGAAGCAGGCATTCTCGACCCCACAAAGGTTACCCGTTCAGCTCTCGAAAACGCTTCCTCAGTAGCCGCTATGGTGCTCACTACCGAATCTCTCATTTCAGATATTCCCGACCCCGCAGCTGATGCAGCAGCCGCTGCCGCTATGGCTCAGGGCGGAGGAATGTATTAATCCTCTTAAAAAGTAAAACACAGAAAAGCAAGGCGTTCGGATTGAACTGCCTTGCTTTTTTGTTTGTTTTTTTGTTAAATGGATACACCAATGTTCAAATCCCGCCAATCTTTAAACC
>JAZNMU010000106.1:0-13227 GCA_045579865.1 Acutalibacteraceae bacterium | reverse complement strand
ATTTTCGGTCTTCCCAGACTTCTTGTAAGTGAAGAAAACATCGACCGTTTCCTTAAAATGGTTGACGATGAATATAACTGTCTTACACTTTGCTCGGGAAGCCTTAACGCAAACCCCGATAACAATGTTGCAGAGATTGTCCGTAAGCATTGCGACAGAATCGCTTTTGCTCACATCAGAAACGTCAAGCATTTTGAAAACGGAGATTTTTCCGAAGCAAGTCACCGTGACTGTGACGGCGATACAGGTATTCTTGAAATTCTCAAAGCATATCACGACGGAGGCTTTGACGGATACATCCGCCCCGACCACGGCAGACATCTTTGGGGCGAAGGTCCCGGTACAGTACGTCCCGGCTACGGACTTTATGACCGTGCATTAGGTATTATGTATATGCTCGGTGTGTGGGACAGCCTTGATAAATTTGATAAATAATTAAAGCTATGTATCAATAAACAGTTGATTCTCCAGTGCAAAGGGTAAAGTGCAAAATGCAAAGTTACGGTCGCGGGTTGACTTTTATTAAAATATCAGCTTTGTTTCGCAGAATAAAAGAGATTTAATATCAGCCTTCGCCGATTATAAAAATATTTTTTACAGCTTACTGCTTTGACGAGATTTTCATTCAGATTTTATCTGATGGTAAAACGGATATGATCGGAGCGACCCGACACTTTGAACTTTGCTCTTTGACTTTGAACTTCTTATCAACCGTATATCGGTACAGAGAGAAAATTAAAAGTATCACATTATTTATAACAGGAGATAAAATTATGCTTAAAAACGTTCTTAATACCGACCTTACAGGCAAGGTTGCCGTAGTAACAGGTGCAGGCGGAGTTCTCTGCTCATCCTTTGCAAAAACACTTGCCAGAGCAGGTGCTAAGGTAGCACTTTTAGACATCAACGAGGAAGCCGCTAAGGCTTATGCTGATGAAATCGTCGCAGAAGGCGGCGTAGCCAAGGCTTACAAATGTAATGTCCTCGAAAAGGAAGGCTGCTATGCAGTAGCCGATGCAGTAAAGGCAGACCTCGGTGACTGCGATATTCTTCTTAACGGTGCAGGCGGTAACAATCCCAGAGCCACCACAGATAAGGAATACTATTTCGAAGGCGACATCGACGCTGAATGTAAGAGCTTCTTTGACTTAGAGGCTGACGGTGTGAACTTCGTATTCAATCTCAATATTTTAGGTACACTCATCCCCACCCAGGCTTTTGCACGTCAGATGGTAGGCAGAGAGGGCTGTAACATCATCAACATCTCTTCTATGAATGCATTCACTCCTCTTACAAAAATCCCTGCTTATTCAGGCGCTAAGGCAGCCGTTTCAAACTTTACCAAATGGCTTGCCGTTCACTTCTCTAAGGAAGGAATCAGAGTAAACGCTATCGCTCCCGGCTTCTTCTCCACCAAACAGAATGCGGCTCTTCTCTGGAATCCCGACGGCTCACCCACACCCAGAACAGATAAGATTCTTTCTGCCACTCCTATGGGTCGCTTCGGTGAATCAGCTGAGCTCGACGGTGCACTTCTCTTCCTTATCAATAACGATGCCGCAGGCTTCATCACAGGCGTAGTTCTTCCCGTAGACGGCGGCTTCTCATCCTATTCGGGAGTTTAATGCGGATTTCGAAATTCGGAATTCGCAATCGCGGATTACGTTTCAACTGACAAGAAATAACATTCCGCCAAATTAACCGCAAGTAAAAATAAAAAATGTTATAATTTACTCTTTATCCTTTTTCGCTGAATTACCGTTGCGGTGAAAAGGTAAAAGATAACATCACATTAAAAACGCGACCACAATTCCGAATTTCGCATTTCGAATTCCGAATTAGTTGGAGTCCGCGACCGAAATTTTGCATTTTGCATTTTGCACTTTGCATTATTTATAAACAAATATTTCAGGAGGCAAAATTTATGAGCGATATGTTCAAAACAATATATGAATTAGGTATCATCCCCGTTGTAGCTATTGACGATGCCGATAAGGCAGTACCCCTTGCCAAGGCACTTCGTGATGGCGGACTTCCCGCAGCAGAAATCACCTTCAGAACAGCTGCTGCCGAGGAATCAATCAGAAGAATCACTGCTGAATGTCCCGATGTTTTAGTCGGTGCAGGTACAGTTCTCACTCCCGAGCAGTGCGACAGAGCTATTGCGGCCGGCGCTAAGTTCGTGGTAACTCCCGGCTTTAATCCCGAAATGGTAAAATATATCAAAGATTCAGGTATTCCTATGATGCCCGGTGCCGCTACTCCCGGTGAAATGGAGCAGGCTATGAGCATGGGTCTTACAAACATCAAGTTCTTCCCTGCAGAGGCAAACGGCGGTGTAGCTAAATTAAAGGCTTTAGCAGGCCCCTATCAGGCGGCTAAATGGATGCCCACAGGCGGTGTAAACGCAAAGAACCTCAATGACTATCTTTCCTTCGACAGAATCCTCTGCTGCGGCGGTACCTGGCTCGCCACAAGCGCAGATATCAATGAGGGCAGATGGGACGAAATCACAGAAAAATGCAAAAAGGCAGTAGAAACCATGCTCGGCTTCACTCTCGGCGGTATTGTCCTTTACACCGACGACGAAAGCGCAAAGAAGGAAGCAAAAATGCTTTCCTCACTTTTCGGCTTCGAATACAGGGAAGGCGAGGATTCCGTTTCAGCAGGTGCTCTTTCCTTTATGAAGGGCGACGGCGACGCCAAGGGCTGTATCGTAATCAATACTCTTAACGGTAACCGTGCCGCCGCTTATGTTAACAGAAAAGGCATAGAAATCGATCCTGATATATGGTACGATAAGAAAGGCAACATCAGTTGCTTCGGTCTCAAGGATACCGTGGCAGGCTTTGAAATATGCATTGAACAGAAATAAACCTCTCCGTTTTGATTACTGAGTGCAAAACGCTAAACGCAGCGACAATACAGGCAGTTATCTTATTAACGGAGTGTAAAAATGAAAAGTATTATCGAAGAAAAATCTTTCGATTTTGCTGTCAGAATTGTAAATTTGTACAAGCATTTGACAACCGATAAAAAAGAGTTTGTTTTATCAAAACAACTGCTTCAAAGTGGCACAAGTATTGGTGCTAATGTTTCAGAGGGAGAAAGAGGACAGCCAAGCCTGATTTTAATACCAAAATGAGCATAGCATTAAAAGAAGCAAACGAAACATATTATTGGTTGCGACTTTTATATTAAACAGATTATCTGACTGACAAAGAGTTTCATAGTATGGAAAATGATGTTAAAGAAATCATTGCAATTCTTACATCAATCTGTAAAAAAGCAAACAAAAATTAAATGCTTACTGCAGAATAGCAGAACAGACGGACGGTTAATTCCGTTTTGCGTTTTGAGTTTTGCACTTTGCGTTTTAAAATTAATCTGAGGTGAATAAAATGGCAAAAAGAATTGTTACTTTCGGCGAAATTATGTTGAGACTCGCACCCGAAGGTTATCTTCGTTTCTTCCAGAACGATACCATGCAGGCTACCTTCGGCGGCGGTGAGGCTAACGTGGCTGTATCTCTCGCCAATTACGGTATGGATGCTTCCTTCGTAACCAAGCTTCCTTCTCACGCTATCGGTCAGGGTGCAGTCAATTCTCTCCGTGCTCTCGGTGTTGACACAAAGGACATCGTAAGAGGCGGCGAGAGAGTAGGCATCTACTATCTTGAAAAGGGCGCTTCACAGCGCGGCTCCGTATGTATTTACGACAGAGCATACTCTGCTATCCAGCTTGCTAAAAGAGAGGACTTCGACTGGGATAAGATTTTCGACGGTGCTGATTGGTTCCACTTCACAGGTATCACACCGGCTCTCGGTGAAAACCTCGTTGAAATCTGTCTCGATGCCTGTAAGGCTGCTAAGGCAAAGGGTGTAAAGATTTCCTGCGACCTTAACTACCGCGGTAAGCTCTGGACCAGAGCTCAGGCAAGAGAGGCTATGACCAAGCTCTGCAAATATGTGGATGTTTGCATTTCAAACGAAGAGGACGCAAAGGATGTTTTCGGTATCGAGGCAGAAAACACCGACATTTACGGCGGTAAGCTCGATAAGGAAGGCTACAAATCCGTAGCAAAGCAGCTTATGGACACCTTCGGCTTTGAAAAGGTAGCTATCACACTCCGCTCTTCCATTTCAGCCAATGACAATGACTGGGCAGGTATGCTTTATGACGGAGAGAATTACTGCTTCTCAAAGGAATACCACCTTCACATCGTTGACAGAGTCGGCGGCGGCGACAGCTTCGGCGGCGGTCTTATCTATGCTCTTTTGAACGGTAAGACTACTCAGGAAGCCGTAGAATTCGCAGTAGCGGCTTCTGCACTCAAGCACTCAATAGAAGGCGATTACAACAGAGTAACCGTTTCAGAAGTAGAAAAACTCGCAGGCGGCGATGCTTCCGGCAGAGTTCAGAGATAAAAATTATTAATACGAAAAGCAAAGTCAAAGTACAATTAATCGGAGCGAAGCGACCGTTCACTTTGCACTTTGCGTTCTAAAGAAAAAGGAGAATTTAATTATGAGTTCAAAAGCTAAAGCACCTCAGGGTGCAATCCGTCCCTTCGGATGGCAGGACAAATTAGGCTATGCTATGGGTGATATGGGATGCGGCTTCTCATTCCAGCTTGTTTCCACCTTTATGCAGCTTTTCTATCTGCAGTTCATCGGCCTTTCACCCAATGACTATGCTATCATTATCCTCATTTCAAAGGCCTTTGATGCCGTAAACGACATCGTTATCGGTAACCTGGTAGACACTAAGAAAATCGGTAAAAAGAGTAAGTATATGCCCTGGATTTTACTGGGTGCAGTCACACTCATCATCTTCAATGTTATGATCTTCGCTCCTGTTAAGGAGTTTTCCTATGCAGGCAAATATGCTTGGTGTCTCATTTCCTACTGTCTGTGGTCCGTTGCTTACACTATGGTAAATGTTCCCTACGGTTCACTTCATTCAGTTATCACAGATGACCCTCAGCAGAGAGTTTCTCTTTCCACCTTCCGCAGTGTCGGTGCAGCTCTCCCCGCTATCATCATTATGCTCGTTCTTCCCGGTATCGTTTACGATAAGGTTACAAACCCTGTTACAGGTATTGAAGAGCAGGTTCTCAAGGGTGAAACCCTTCTTCCCGTGGCAATCGCAATGTCAATCTTCGCGCTCGTAGTTCTCTACGGTACAACTGTTCTCGTTAAAGAACGTGTAAGCCGTGAATCTACAGAAAATACCACAGGTATGAAGGCTATGCTTTCTTCCGTAAAGTCTTTCTTCACTAACCGCGCTATGGTCGGCGCTACCATCGCCAGTGTGGCTTCCGTTGCTCTTTTCAACTCCACAATGGCACTCAACAATATGGTATTCCAGTATTTCTTCAAGGATACAGGCAAGGTAGGTATCGCTATGGTCGGTTCCTATGCTCCGATGATCGTCTTTATGGCTTTACTCGGTAAGCTTACCAAGAAATACGGTAAAAAGAATGTTCTTTCAGTAACAATGCTTGTCGGTGCCATTTCAGGTATCGTAGCTATCTTCGCTCCCGTTACAGCCGATATGAAGGGTATGCTCGTATATATCGTATGCCTTATGGGACTTAATGTAGGTAATGCCGTGTTCCAGATTTCCGTCTGGGCTATCGTAGCCGACTGTATCGAAGTAAGCTACCGTAAAACAGGTAAGAGTGAGGAAGGCTCTCTCTATGCTCTTTACTCCTTCTTCCGTAAGCTTTCACAGGGTATCGGTCAGGCTGTAGTCTCCTGGGGTCTCGTAGCTATCGGCTTCGTTGAAGGCGAAAACGCTGTTCAGCCCGAAGGCTTCGGTGAAGATGTAAAGACACTTTACTTCATTGTTTTAGCCGTAGGCTCACTTATTGCCTTCCTTGCTATGAAGTTTATCTATAACATCGGTAAAAAGGAAGAGGACGAAATGGCTCTCACTTCAAAATCAAATTCTTCAGAAGAAACTGCATAAGAATCACAAGTAAATAAGGAATAATCCTCCTGCGAGATAAACATCGCAGGAGGATTAATTTTATTCAGGATAGTCAAGACCCTTCGGTAAATCGAGAATATAATCGGCGGATACGCCGTAATAAAGACAGAGTTTTTTCAGCACCTCTACAGGCATCTGTCTCTTTCCGCTTTCATACTGCTGATATGTATTCTGTTTGCACCACAGTACATCGGCTATATCCTGCTGTGTTAAGTCTCTGTCTTCACGGAGTGCTCTGAGCCTCATATTATCACCTCGCAAATATTATGCAATATCTCTCAGCGAGATATTGACTTTTATCTCAATATGTGATAATATCTTTGTGCAGTCGCCAAACAAAAAGGGAGCAGTACCGATTTTTTCATTGAACGGTACTGCTCTTTTTTTCTTATTTCATTTCAAATGCGCCTGTATAAAGCTGATAGTATTTTCCACCCTGGTCGATAAGGCTCTGATGGTCGCCTTCCTCGATGATTTCACCCTTTTCCAGAACAATAATCCTTTCGGAGTTTCGTACTGTGGAAAGTCGGTGGGCGATAACGAATACGGTTCTTTCCTCCATAATGGAGTCCATACCTACTTCGATAAGTCTTTCTGTTCTGGTATCGACAGAGGAGGTAGCCTCGTCGAGAATAAGCACGGGAGCCTTTGCTATGGCGGCACGGGCGATATTGATAAGCTGAGCCTGTCCGACGCTTATATTGTTTCCGTCAGCACGAAGCTCAGTTTCATAGCCGTCGGGAAGCTTTTCGATAAAGGAGTGTGCATTGGCTATCTTTGCCGCCTCGATAACCTCCTCGTCGGTGGCGTCGAGTTTACCGTAACGGATGTTATCTGCGATGGTACCTGCAAAAAGACGGGTATCCTGCAGAACCATAGCCATTGACCTTCTCAGGTCAGCCTTTCTGATGTACTTTATGTCGATGCCGTCGTAGATGATGGCACCCTTATCGATTTCATAGAAGCGGTTGATAAGATTGGTGATGGTTGTCTTACCTGCACCTGTAGAGCCTACGAAGGCAACCTTGGTGCCGCAGTCAGCGTTTACGGAGACGTTTTTGAGCACCTCAGTGCCTTCCACATAGGAGAAGGTGATGTCGTCCACCTTAATGTCACCCTTGAGAGGAACATATTTGCTTCCGTCTTCGGTGGGAACCTTCCAGGCGAAGGAGCCTTCTGTTTCACTTTCCTCGTTTTCGCCGAGAGCATTTTTTATGAGTCTGACAAGAGTAACCTTGCCTTCGTCGGTTTCAGAGGGAGTATCGAGTATTTCGAAAACTCTTTCTGCACCTGCCATAGCAGAGACGAGAGTGCTGTAGCAGGAGGCTATCTGGGCTATGGGAGTACCGTAGGACTTTGATTTGTCGAGGTAAACAGTAAGTGTACCGATGTCCATACCGCCGCTCATAACCACTCTTGCGCCTAAAATGACCACTATAGCGTAGTTTACACGTGTTATCATTGACATAAGCGGTCCCATAAAACCACCGATAATATTGGCCTTTACGCCGATTTTACGGTATGTCTCGTTAAGCTCACTGAAGCCATCCTTGGTTCTTTCCTCGTGACAGAAGAGCTTGACATTTTTGATGCCCCTGATATATTCCTCGATGTAGCCGTTAACCTCACCGATTGCCTTCTGCTGCTGCTTGAAAAGGGGAGAGCACTTTTTGGTAATGATGATAACTGTCATAAACATCAGTACCACAGCCACCGTGATGGTTAGGGTCAGCTTCCAGGAGGAAATCACCATAAAGCCTATGGTAAGCACGGCTGAAATGGTGGAGGTAATGAGGGTAGGCAGTGTGTTGCTCACAAGGTCACTGACTCTGCTGATGTCGTTAGTGAAACGGCTCATTATCTCGCCTGTTTTTCTGCCGTCAAAGAAATTAAGGGGAAGAGTCTGCAGATGATTGAAAAGGTCACGTCTCATATTTGCCAGAGTCTTTGAGGAGACGTAAAGCATAATCCTCGTATAAATAAGGTTGAGTGCTGAGGAGAAAACGAAGCCCACTGCCATAATTACCAGCCATTTGCCTATGGTGGCAAGAGCGGCGGAAATGTCGGGATTGTCGGCTACGACTGTTTCTGCGATGGTATTGATGACGGGCATCATAGCAAGGGATGCCGTAAAGCTTGTTATCGTAGTCAGCACCACTGAAATACATACAAGAACTATAAGACCCTTAAAATCCTTAAGATAACTGAGAAGGCGCTTTGTAGCCTGCTTCATATCCTTGGGCTTGGCCTTCTTTTTGGCTTCTTCCTTCTTTTCCCTTTCTTTTCTTTCTTCTTCCGTTTCGTTTTCGGGGATTTTCTTTTCTGATGATTTTTTACCGCTGAAAAGTTTTTTCTTGTTTTTCTTTTCCTTGGCTTTTTCTTCTTTTACGATGTCTTTTACATCCTTTTCGATTTCGTTTTCTGTAGGAAGTCTGCTCACTGTGCCAACACTCCTTCCTGCTGTGAAACAAAGATTTCACGGTAAACCTCACTGGTTTCCTTCAGTTCATCGTGGGTACCCACGGCTTCGATTTTACCGTCCTCGATAACCACGATTCTGTCAGCATCCATAATGGAGGTAATACGCTGTGCGATAATGATTTTGGTTATTTCCTTATATTTTTCACTGCGCAGAGCCTTTTTTATGCCTGCATCCGTAGCAGTATCGACGGCACTCGTAGAGTCATCAAAGATAAGGATTTTAGGCTGCTTGAGAAGGGCACGGGCGATGCAGATTCTCTGTCTCTGACCGCCTGAAACGGTGGAACCGCCCTGACCGAGCTCAGTGTCGTAGCCTTTTTCGAATTCGCTTATGAATTCGTGTGCCTGTGCATCTGCGGCGGCGGCATAGACCTCTTCATCGGAAGCCTCAGGTCTGCCCCAGCGGATGTTTTCCATAATAGTACCTGAGAAAAGCATATTCTGCTGAAGCACTACAGAGATTTCACCGCGGAGATTTTTGAAGGTATAGTCCTTTACGTTTCTTCCGCCTACGAGTACTTCACCCTCGGTGGTATCGTAAAGGCGGGGGATAAGCTGAATGAGAGTCGATTTTGCCGAGCCGGTGGAGCCGATGATACCTACGGTTTCGCCGGGATTAATTTTAAGGTTCACATTCTCGAGAATGTTCTTTACCACTGATTCGTCATATTTGAAGGTTACGTTTCTAAATTCGATGCTGCCGTCCTCTACCTTAAGGCTTTTGTCGGCATCCTTATCGCTTACTGCGGGTTCCTGCTTAAAGATTTCACCGAGTCTTTCGATGGAGGCCTTGGACACGAACATACTTACGAATACTAAAAGAACGGTCATAAGAGAGGAGAGTACCTGTGAAATGAAGGCGATGAAGGTGCTCATTTCACCTGTGGTAAGACCTGATTTGCCCTCGAGGATAAGAGAGCTGCCTCGCCATAAGGCGAATACCATACAGCCGTAAACTACTACCATAATGGCAGGTGTGATGTAAAGAACGAGACTCTGTGCACGGATATTCATCTGAAGAACCTCGTTATTTACCTTTTCGAACTTTTCCTTTTCGTGGTCTTCACGTACGAAGGATTTTACCACGCGGATGCCGTTTATATTGCCTCTTAAAACACCGTTGAAGCGGTCAGTTGTCTTGAGCATCCTTTTAAAGGCGGGAACTGCCATATAGCCCATAATCATAAGGATGATTACGATAGCGGGAAGGGCAACATAGAACATAGAAGAAAGCTCTTTACTTATTTCGATGGCATACATCAGAGCAGTTACGAGCATAATGGGACCCTTGATGAAGGTGACGATGGTATTCTTATAAGTGTTCTGAATCATGGAAACGTCACTTGTCATACGGGTAATGAGTGTGGAAATTTTGAGCTTGTCTATGTTTTCGAAGGAAAGACTCTGTATCTTATAGAAAAGCTCACGGCGTAAATTTGCACCGAAGCCCATACTTGCGATAGCTGAGCATCGTGAGGCAATATAGCCGATAATGAGGGTCACGGCACAGAGAAGAAGCATTTCCAGGAGCTTTCCTGTCAGCTGTCGGGTGATGTCGTCCATAGGCGAGCCGGACTTTATGCTGATAAGTATATCCGTAACCTGTCCCATAACCTTGGGTATTTTCAGTTCAACCACTACGTCAAGATAAATCATTATCGGACAGATTATGGTCAGAATTCTGTAGCCCTTAGTATACTCCAAAAAACGTCTGAGCAAAGAGCATACCTCCTTTTTCTTCTTTTAAAATATGATTGCATTCGCCAGAGCGAAGTAAATTACAAGTGAAATGGTATCTACCAGTGTGGTAATCAGGGGACCTGCCATAAGAGCAGGGTCGAGCTTTAAAAGCTTAGCCACGATGGGCAGAGTACAGCCGATGGTTTTCGATACCACGACCACAGCCATAACAGCCATAGATACTACCAGAATAACGCTGTCGGTAACATCACTGCCCGTAGTCAGTCGTAAAAGTAACATTCTGCCGTAGTTAGCCACAGCCAGAACGAGACCGACCATAAGGGAAACACGGATTTCCTTCCAGAGAATGAGGAAGTAGTCCTTTATTTTGATTTCACCCAGAGCGAGACCGCGGATAACGAGGGTGGAAACCTGATTACCCGAGTTACCGCCCGTACCCATAAGCATAGGAATACAGGCTGTAAGTCCTGCCACGATAGAAAGCTTATTTTCGAAGCCTTCGATAATCTGCCCCGTAAGAGTGGAGGCAAGCATAAGGACTATAAGCCAGGGGATACGGTTTTTCGCCAGGGATAACACGCCTGTTTTGATGTACTCATCCTCCGAAGGAGTAAGAAGAGCCATCTTTTCGAAGTCCTCGGTGGCCTCTTCATCGATGATGTCGATAATGTCGTCGATGGTGATGATGCCTACAAGGCGGTTTTCCTTGTCTACTACGGGGACGGAGAGAAGGTCGTACTTTTTGGCGATGGCTGCCACATATTCCTGGTCATCCATAGTCGTGACATAAATGAGCTGTTCATCATCGGACATAATCTCCGTAAGGGGAGTGTCCTCATCGTTGAGTAGGAGTCTTCTCAGAGGAATGGTACCTACCAGGTGTCTTTTGTCGTCGATAACATAGCAGGTGTAAATGGTTTCTTTATCCACGCCTGTTCTGCGGATGCTTTTTATGGCCTCAGCTACGGTGAGTCTGTCGTGAAGCTCCACCATTTCGATGGTCATAACACTGCCGGCGCAGTTGTCGGGGTAGGTGAGGAAGCGGTTGATGATTTCTCGGGTTTCCTTGTCCGTATTGGCTAAAACACGGCGTACAATATTGGCGGGAACCTCCTCGAGGAAGTCAACGGCATCGTCCACGTAAAGGTCGTCCATAAGCCGACCGATTTCGCTGTCGGTAATGGACTGTACTATAACTGACTGCTTTTCCGTGTCAAGATAGGAAAAGACGTCTGCGGAAATATCTTTGGGTAATATGCGGAAAATTTTTACGGAGATTTTATCGTCATCCAGATCCATAATGAATTCCGCAATATCGGGATAAGCCATATCCGAAAGCTCATCCTTCAGTTCTTTGAGCAGGTTTTTAGCCAATAGCTTATAAAGCCTGCCGAATTCGTTTTCATTCATTTGTTTCACCGACTTTCATTGTCTTTTCAGGCGCAGACAGAAAGTCATAACGCCCTTAGTGCAGGACTGTCAGTGAGAGGGCAGAACTGCACATAAATATTAAATTGCACCCTTTAGGGTTACTATCACCGCTATCCATGCAGTTCCCACCTCCAAATATAATTTTTGGGCATAACCGTAAATTATATTATACATTATTATATCAGACAAAGTCAAGCGTTACGGGTAAGTTGGCGAATATAATACTGGTAAAAGAAAATCTCCCCTGAAAACAGGGGAGAATCAACAAATGCGTATATATCAAGCACAGCTTCTGACCTTTAATTACTGAAATATATTATATGAGTAAAGGTTTCTCTACTTGTTGCCATATAGGATTTCTTTGCTTTAATGTCTTGGCTGTGCGCTGTAAGGAAGGTTTATTTTGTTCTGACGGTAAGCACGTCGCTCTTTTCTGTTCTGTGGATTTCTCCGTCCTGCTTGTAATAGCCCTGAACATAGAACTTGTAGCTTTTGCCTGACTTAAGACCCTTTACTGTGTAGGAAACCTGTTCGAAATCCTTCACGGTTTTAATGCGGACCCATTCGCCTTCCTTTTTGATGTAGACATAATAGCCGGTTGCCCAGGATAACTGCTTCCAGTTAAGTCTCACGGAATGCTCACCGGTTCTTGATGCCTTGAGTCTTGCTATTTTTTTAGCGGTAAAATCTTCGACTGTGAAGGAAGCAACCGCCTCTTTGGTTTTCTCACCGCACTGAACGCAGATGAGAGTTTTTCTGCCCTTTTCTACTGTGGTGGGCTGCTTGGTTACCGTTTCTCTGTATTCATGTGTTTCACAGTTAACGGTGAAGTAAACTGAGTTACTTTTTTCGCTTATATCCGTTGCTTTGTTTTCGGCACGGACATAGGCTTTGTATTCGCCTGTGGAGAGAGTGGAAGCCTTGACTGTTTTTCTGAGGTTTTCACCTGAAACACGGTAGGTTTTGGCACCGTTCCAGTTCCATTCTCCATTCTTTTCGTTCTTCTTTGCTATGCGAAGAACATATCTGTCAGCATCTTTACCTGCTGAGGTCCACTTGAATTTAAGTGATTCGTCGATGTCGATGGATGTGTCCTCTTCAGCGATTGTAAGAGAAGTTTCGGAAAGCTCTTTGTTGCCGTAGGTTTTCCAATACCTGTTCTTTGCAGCGTTACCTCTGGAAATAGCCTTTGAGTATCTGTTGCCGGGTACTTCAAAGTAGTAGCACCAGTAGTGGGCTGCATCGTAAGCGCCTTGGGCTGTGTCGGGAACATTTTTAAGGTAATCGTAGATATAACCGTAAGCCTTGCTGTTGAGTTCCTTTTTCAGGTAGCTGAACTGTCCTTCTACTGAAAGATAGCTGATACCCTTTTCTCTGCAGTGTGAGCGGAGACGGGAAAATCTGCCGCCGTTCCACTGACACAAACCGCCGCTTAAAAGTCCGTTTGTATCAATGATAACAAGTCTGGGGTTAAAATCTGATTCCTCTTCGATGTTTGCCATAACTCCGCAAGCCGCCGCTGAGTTAAGGTTCATCTCATCTGTAAGGTATGAGAAGATTTCTGTTTTTAATTTGTTTACGTTGCTGGAACTTGCATTTGCTGAGAGTGGTACGATTGCG
>JAZNMU010000105.1:0-18002 GCA_045579865.1 Acutalibacteraceae bacterium | reverse complement strand
CCCGTTTACGGCAAAGGGAACGGAGTTGGTGGGGTGTGCGGTGAAGGGAGAGCCGTCTTCGGCGATCATGCAATCGGCATTCCCGTGGTCGGCAGTCAGAAGCATCACGCCGCCCATATTCAGGACGGCTTCGGCGGTTCTGCCAACGCAGGTGTCCACGGTTTCCACGGCCTTGACCGCAGCTTCAAAAATACCGGTGTGGCCGACCATGTCGCAGTTGGCATAGTTCAGAATCACCACGTCGTATTTTCCGCTGTTGATGGCGTCGACCACTTTATCGCAAACGGGAACGGCGCTCATTTCGGGCTGCATATCGTAGGTGGGAACCTTGGGAGAAGCAACGAGAATTCTGTCTTCGCCTTCATACTGCTTTTCTACACCGCCGTTGAAGAAGAAGGTTACGTGAGCATACTTTTCTGTTTCAGCGATACGAAGCTGAGTTTTGCCCATCTTAGCCATATATTCACCGAAGGTATTTTCGAGAGTCTGAGGCTTGAATGCTACGTGTACATTAGGCATTGTAGCATCGTACTGAGTCATACATACATAGTAGAGAGGGAAGAAGCCGTTCTTTCTTTCGAAGCCGTCGAATGCCTCGTCAACGAAGGTTCTTGTGATTTCTCTTGCTCTGTCGGGACGGAAGTTAAAGAATACAACGCTGTCGTTAGCCTTGATTTTGCCGTCATCAGTTAATACTGTGGGAAGAACGAATTCATCAGTAAGGTTTTTGCCTTCTGCGTCGATGGTTTCATAGCTCTTTCTGATAGCCTCTACTCCGCAGTCAGCCTTGATGCCTTCACCGTAAACCATAGCGGCATAAGCCTTGCCTACTCTGTCCCAGTGGTTGTCTCTGTCCATAGCATAGTATCTGCCCATTACTGTAGCGATTTTACCGAGACCGATTTCAGCGAGCTTTTCATAGGTTTCTTTAACATAGTCAGCACCTGATGCGGGAGGAACGTCACGGCCGTCAAGGAAGCAGTGTACGAACACTTCCTTAACGCCCATCTTCTTTGCGAGTTCAACGATAGCATAAAGATGAGTATTGTGTGAATGTACGCCGCCGTCACTCATAAGACCCATAAGGTGAAGTGCGCTGTCATTTTTTAGGCAGTTTTCCATAGCACCGCAAAGCGCCTCGTTTTCGAAAAAGTCACCGTCAGAGATAGATTTTGTAATTCTTGTAAGCTCCTGGTAAACTACACGGCCTGCACCGATGTTTGTATGACCAACTTCGCTGTTACCCATCTGACCGTCAGGAAGACCTACATCCATACCTGATGCGCCGATGAAGGTCATGGGATTTTCTTTCATAATTTTATCTAAATTAGGAGTTTCGGCAGCTACGATAGCGTTGCCGTAGTCGGAAGGATTTTTTCCGAAACCGTCCATGATACAAAGTAAAACAGGTTTTTTCATTTTGAATTATCCTTTCTTCATCAAAAAGGGGCTCTGTGAGCCCCTTTAAGTTTTTCTGAAATTATTTCTGTTCAGATGCAGCCTTAACGATTACTGAAAAGTCAGCAGCCTTAAGGGAAGCACCGCCGATGAGACCGCCGTCAACGTTTACCTTTGAAACGAGTTCAGCAGCGTTTGCAGCGTTCATTGAACCGCCGTACTGAATAGTAACTGTTTCAGCAACATCAGCACCGTATGCTTCTGCGATAGCGGCACGTACATAGCCGTTACCTTCGTCAGCCTGGTCAGCGGTAGCAGTAACGCCTGTACCGATAGCCCATACGGGTTCGTAAGCGATAACTACGTTTTTGAGCTCTTCAGCAGAAACGTTTGTGAGAGCCATCTTTGTCTGATACTTGAGGAGAGTTTCGGTGTATCCGAGTTCTCTCTGTTCGAGAGTTTCACCTACGCAGATGATGGGCTTAAGGCCTGCCTTGATAGCGGCAAGAGAACGAAGATTTACAGTCTGGTCTGTTTCACCGAAGTACTGTCTTCTTTCGCTGTGACCTACTACTACGTATTCAACGCCTGTTTCCTTGAGCATATCAGCAGAGATTTCACCTGTGAATGCACCGGAAGCCTTGAAGTGAACGTTTTCAGCACCGATTTTGATGTTTGAGCCCTTAGCTGCTTCGATTGCTGCTGCAATGTCTACGAAGGGAACGCAGAGAACAACTTCACAGTCAGCACCTGCTACGAGAGGCTTCATTTCTTCGATGAGAGCAGTGGTCTGAGAGGGAGTCATATTCATTTTCCAGTTACCGGCAATTACTGCCTTTCTGAGAGTCTTGTTCATTTTGATTACTCCTTATATTTTAATCTTATTTATCGTTGAGAGCTACTACACCGGGAAGGTCTTTACCCTCGAGGAATTCGAGAGAAGCGCCACCGCCTGTGGAGATGTGGCTCATCTTATCAGCGAAGCCGAGCTTCTGAACAGCTGCAGCGGAGTCGCCGCCGCCTACGATGGAGATAGCACCGCTGTTTGCGATAGCAGTAGCAACTGCGATAGTACCGGAAGCGAAGTTTTTCCATTCGGAAACGCCCATGGGACCGTTCCAGATAACTGTGCCTGCATCCTTAACAGCTTCTGCGAAGAGAGCTTCTGTCTTAGGACCGATGTCGAGACCCATCCAGCCGTCAGGAATGCTGTCAGAATCAACTACCATGTTTTCGGTGTCTTCTGCGTATTCTTTACCAACTCTGTTATCGATGGGGATAAGGAACTTAACGCCCTTAGCTTTGGCTGTTTCCATCATTTCCTTTGCCATATCGATTTTGTCGGTTTCGCAGAGAGAAGTACCTACGGAATAACCGAGAGCAGCAAAGAATGTATATGCCATACCGCCGCCTACGATAAGGGTATCAACTGTGTTGAGAAGATTTGTGATAACGCCGATTTTGTCGGAAACCTTAGCACCGCCGAGGATAGCAACGAGGGGTCTCTTCGGATTTTCGAGAGCGCCGCCGATGTATTCGAGCTCTTTTCTGATGAGGTAACCGCCTACTGCGGGAAGGTAATCAGCTACACCTGTGGTGGAGGAGTGAGCTCTGTGTGCGGAACCGAAAGCATCGTTAACATAGATTTCTGCAAGAGAAGCAAGAGCTTTGCTGAAAGCAGCATCGTTCTTTGTTTCTTCAGCGTGGAAACGTACATTTTCAAGAAGAAGTACTTCGCCTTCCTGAAGGTCAGCAGCAAGAGCCTGTGCGCTTTCGCCTACAACGTCTTTTGCCATCTTAACTTCTTTGCCTAAAAGCTCGCCGAGTCTTACTGCTACGGGAGCAAGAGAAAATTCGGGCTTGAATTCACCCTTGGGTCTGCCGAGGTGTGAGCAAAGGATAAGTTTAGCGCCTTTTTCAAGAAGGTAGTTGATTGTGGGTAAAGAAGCAACGATTCTTTTGTCACTTGTGATAACGCCGTTTTCCATCTTTACGTTGAAATCGCAGCGAACAAGGACTTTTTTGCCTTTTACATCAATGTCTTCAACTGATTTTTTGTTCAATACGTTCATTTCATTCTTTCCTTTCGTATTAAGCGTTTTATGTATTATCATACCACCGATTATTTTATATCATTGAGGGAATTTTTTCAAGTGTTTATGCTAAAATTAATGAGTGTTTATGCATTTTTATCATTTTAAACTCTTTTCTTTTATATGTGGCCTTAAATGTTGTATAAAATTACTTTGTCGGAACGGTTTCTGTTCTTATTTTAGTAGTGTCGCCGTACATCGGTTTACTTTCGGGCTTTTCAGTTTCGGGTACATCCGTGAGATATGTGTTATAAATTATAAACTCCGAGCCGAGAGAAGCAGAGTGATACACAAAGTGAAAACTGTCCTTTGTTTTCGTCAGCTCGCCTTCGTTTTCATAGGATTTCTTTTCGTAAAGCTGCATCTGATTAATAATATCTTCTACAGTGCTGTCACCGTATCCCGTAAAGGCTTGTGCGGAGGAAGCCACCACCTTTGTAAAAAGACTTATATCATCCGTTGTTATGGGCTTCTTATTTGCATTTTCGTCATATTTCGGAAGATATATTCTTATCTCACCGATTTTATTGTTTTCTGTGCAGACTAACTTAAGCATTACCTGAGGATTCTCTGCGTCAAAAAAAGTATAATAGTAATCATAACCATCTTCAGGTTCTTCGACAAAGAAATCCTCAGGACTAAGTTCGGAGTATGTGAATCTTTCAGTAAAGCCGTAAAGGTCCGTAAATTCCTCTCTGCCACAGCCACCGAGAAAAATGAAAATCAATAATATTAATGAAGTTTTCAGAACAGTCTTTTTCATAAAATCATTCTCCGTAAATGTATTCTATAATTAATACTCGGAATACGCCAAAAAAATACCGCTCCTGTGTGTCGGAGCGGTAAAACGGATTATCTTAACTTGTAAACATTTGCTTCGAAAGGAGCGAGAGTATCACAGTCGGACAGACGCACATTAGTAATTAGCTTATTGAAGCCGTTAGTGGTTACAGGCTTTTTCTGTACCGAGGGCGTGAGATTGATTTCGATATAGTAGGTACTGTTGTCACCTATGCGATAGTAGGCAAGAACATTCTTCCACTTTTCTTTTACGAGCTTGAAGCCGCCGTAGACCAGGGTATCGTCGCTGTGACGAAGAGCTATCAGCTTGCGGTAGAAGTTGAGAACGGAATCCTTGTCTTTTTCCTCTGTGGCCACATTGATGCGTTTATAGCCGGGGATAACCTCTATCCAGGGAGTACCCGTGGTGAAGCCTGCATTTTCCTCTGATGTCCAGCACATAGGTGTTCTGCCGTTGTCTCGGCTGCCTGCCTTAACTATTCGGTATATTTCGTCCTTGTCTGCACCTTTTTCTGTTTCTTGTTTGTAGAAATTAAGAGATTCGACATCTCTGAAATCATCGATGCTTTCAAATTTTGAGTTGGTCATACCGATTTCCTGGCCCTGATAAACGAAGGGAACACCCTTGAAGGTCATCTGCATAACAGCTAAAAGCTTACTCATCTCGTCTCTGTACATTCCGTCGGGACAGACTTTGCTTGCCATACGGGTGGTGTCGTGATTTTCGAAAAATACCGTAGGCCAGCAGTGGTTACCGTAATTCAGCTGCCATTTGACCATTTCCTTTGCCATAGGACGAAGGTCGTATCTGTACTCGGAAAAACGTTTTTTACCGGGATTTTCTATATGGTCGAAGGCAAAAACAACATTGAGCTCTTTACGGTAATCTCCCGTCATAAGCTTACTCATTTCGATGCCTGTTCCCTGACATTCACCTACGGTAAAGGCATCGTATTTATTAAAGGTGTTTTCTGCCATTTCGTGTAAATATTTGTGAAGTCTCGGACCGTAGAAATAGTGCTCCACACCCTTGAAGCCCATCATTGAACCGATAATGTCATTACCGTCGGGGAGGCCGTCAGCCTTTGAAATGAAGCTGATAACATCTAATCTGAAGCCGTCAACGCCTTTTTCGAGCCAGCGGTTGATCATTTTGTAAAGGTCCTGTCTGAGAGTTTCATTTTCCCAGTTGAAATCCATCTGCTTTGAAGAGAAGAGGTGTAATGCCCATTGCTTTCTTTCGGGATAATAATTCCAGGCTTTTCCGCTGAAAAGACTTTCCCAGTTGTTAGGAGGTGTGTTTACGTCGCCGTCTCTCCAGATGTAGTAATCTTTATAGGGCGAGTCAGGGTCACTTGCAGAGGATCGGAACCATTCGTGCTCGTCGGAGCTGTGGTTGATAACCAGGTCCATAATAAGCTTCATATCACGCTTATGGATTTCCTGGAGAAGCTCGTCGAAATCCTCCATTGTGCCGAACTCGTCCATAATCTTTTCATAGTCTCTGATATCATAACCGTTGTCGTCATTGGGTGAGTCATATATGGGACTGCACCATATAGCATTTATACCAAGTTTTTTGAGGTAGTCGAGTTTTTCTATAATGCCGCGAAGGTCACCTATACCGTCTCCGTTTGAGTCCTTAAAGGAGCGGGGATAAATTTGGTAAAATACGGCTTCCTTCCACCATTTTCTTTCGATGGGAGCATCGTCATTGAGGGAAATATCCTGCTCACTGTTAAGGATACCTAAAAGCGAGTCGATGAATTCCTCACTGATTTTTCCTTTTGAAAGCTTGATTATCTTATTGAGTGTGAGCTTTGAAAAGGGACCTTTTCTGAGAAACTCTCCGCTGAGACCTACGGAGTAAAGAGCCTTCATAATGATATCGTGGCCTGCGGGTGTTTTGATGATGTCAGATATTGGCGTATTTTTGTTTACTAACATATTTTTCCTCCTATAATTGTACTGTCTATATAATAAACTAACTAATGATTTTTTACAAGAGAAAGGCTTAATTTATTTGACTTTTTCTTTTATACATTGTAAAATTGTTATATAAACTCATTACGGAGGTAATATTATGGATATAAAAGAAATTTTATCGAAGGTAGACCACACCGTTCTTTCGCAGGGAGCCACCTGGGAGGATATAAAAAATCTCTGCGATGACGGAATAAAGTATTCCTGTGCCAGTGTGTGTATTCCGCCTTCTTATGTAAAACAAGCTAAGGAATATGTAGGCGATAAACTTAGAATCTGTACGGTTATCGGCTTTCCCAACGGTTATAATACTACTGCAGTCAAATGCTTTGAAACCTCTGTAGCGGTTAAAGAGGGCGCTGACGAAATCGATATGGTAATCAATATCAGTATGCTTAAAGATAAGAGATTCGATGATATTCTCGAGGAAATCAAATCTGTAAAAAAAGCCTGTGACGGTAAACTGCTTAAGGTTATCATCGAAACCTGTCTTCTCACTGATGAAGAAAAGATTAAAATGTGTAAAATCGTCTCCGCTTCGGGCGCAGATTACATCAAAACATCTACAGGCTTTTCTACAGGCGGTGCTACCAGAGAAGATATTGAACTTTTCAGCAAAAACGTTGAAAACGGCCTTCACATCAAAGCAGCAGGCGGTATTTCGAGTATAAAGGACGCGGAAGATATGCTCAGTCTCGGTGCTGACAGACTCGGCACAAGCAGAATCGTAAAAATAGTAAAAAACGAACAGGGAAGCGGTTATTAATTTTTAATTAAGGAGGAGATGTTATGTCAGTTTCAACACCTCACATCAATCTTAAAGAGGGTACATCCTTCGCCAAAACGGTTTTAATGCCGGGTGACCCCTTGAGAGCTAAATTCATCGCAGAAAACTTTTTAGAAAACGCAGAACTTATTAACAATGTCAGGGGCATACAGGGTTATACGGGCACATATAAAGGCCACAGAGTTTCCGTTATGGCGAGCGGTATGGGAATGCCTTCCATCGGTATCTATTCTCACGAGCTATATAACTTTTTCGGCGTGGAAAATATAATCCGTGTAGGCTCTGCCGGCGGACTTTCTGAGAAGGTTAAGCTACGAGACATCGTGGCAGGTATCGGTGCCAATACAAACTCTAACTTTGCGGCACAGTTCGGCGTAACGGGTACTATTGCGCCCACTTGCTCCTTCGAACTTCTTACGGCCGCAGTCGAAAGCGCAAAAGAACTCGGCATTGATATGAAGGTAGGCAATCTTTATTCGTCAGATACCTTCTATGATTTTGATGAAGAATGTAACAGGAAATGGGCGAATGCAGGCTCTATTGCTGTGGAAATGGAAGCGGCGGCTCTGTATCTTAATGCTATGAGGGCAGGCAAAAATGCATTAGCCATCTGTACTATATCCGATATGCCCTTTACGGGTGAGGGCTGTACAGCCGAAGAGAGACAGAACACCTTTACGGATATGATGAAGGTGGCTCTTGAAACTGCTGTTAAAATGGATAAAGAATAAACATTTTTGGAGAAAATATGAAAGCAAAACGAATCTTTTTAATTGTCCTCGACAGCGTCGGCATCGGTGAGATGCCTGATTCTAACCTCTACGGTGATGAGGGGAGTAATACACTTAAGGCTTGTTATATGCAGGAAGGCTTTGATGTTCCTGAACTAAAAAAGAGCGGACTTTTCAATATTGACGGAATTGATTATGATGAGGGTGTTTCTTCTCCTGACGGTGCTTACGGCCGTTTCGCCGAAGCGTCGAAAGGCAAGGACACCACCACAGGTCATTGGGAAATAGCGGGTATTATTTCCGAAAAGCCCTTTCCGACTTATCCTGACGGCTTCCCTAAGAATATATTGGAAAAATTTAGTGAAGCCACGGGCAGGGGAGTCCTTTGCAATAAACCCTATTCGGGCACAAAGGTAATTGAGGATTACGGTAAAGAACATCTTGAAACAGGTAAGCTGATAGTCTATACTTCCGCTGACAGTGTGTTCCAGATTGCCGCCCACGAAGATAAAGTGCCTTTAAAAGAGCTTTATGATTGCTGTAAAAAAGCAAGGGAAATTCTCACGGGTGAATACGCAGTAGGCCGAGTTATCGCCAGGCCTTTTAAGGGTGAATGTCCGCATTTTAAACGAACATCCAACCGTCACGATTACTCGGTTTTACCGCCGTCAGATACAGTTATTGATTTGCTTGACCGTGAAGGCTTTGACGTAATACCAATCGGAAAAATCTACGATATTTTTGCAGGCAAGGGCTTTAAAGAATCTCATCCTACTAAGTCTAATGCAGACGGAATGAGGCTGACAACCGAATATCAGAAAATGGATTTTGAAGGATTGTGCTTTACTAATTTAGTGGATTTCGATATGCTCTACGGCCATCGTAACGATGCTCCGGGTTATACGAAGGCTCTTATGGAGTTTGACGGATGGCTTACAGAGTTCAAAAAGAATATGAAAACAGGGGATGTTCTCTTTATTACAGCTGACCACGGCTGTGATCCGATTACGGAAAGCACTGACCATTCTAGGGAATATGTACCGCTTATTGTTTACGGTGAAGGAATTAAAAGTGTAAATCTCGGTACAAGGAAAACCTTTGCAGATATAGGTAAAACCGTAGCAGATTTCTTCGGCGTTGACGGGGAAATAAGCGGAGAAAGCTTTAAAAATGAAATTACGGGAGAATAAAAAATGAAGGACGCAGAACTTATTTCTTTAGCGAAAAAAGCCGCTGAAAATGCTTATGTGCCTTATTCGGGGTATACTGTGGGTGCGGCTTTACTCGCAGAAAACGGAAAGGTTTATCTCGGCTGTAACATCGAGAATGCCGCCTACGGACCTACTAACTGTGCAGAAAGAACGGCTTTTTTCAAAGCAGTCAGTGAGGGCGAAAGAAAATTTGATGCAATAGCCATAGTCGGAGGTAAAAATCTCGATTTTAAGGATTATTTTACACCTTGCGGAGTATGCAGGCAGGTTATGGCGGAATTCTGTGATGAGAACTTCCGTGTGCTTATCGGTAAAAACGGGGAAGAATATCTATCTCTTACTCTCGGTGAAATTCTGCCCTATACTTTTTCATCGGAAAAGTTAAAATAATTAAAGAGGCACGAAGCCTCTTTTTTTATATATAAATCTTATGATGGCTTTTGATTTTGTCCATAGCGCCTTTTTCCAGTCTCGACACCTGAGCCTGTGAAATTCCGATTTCCTTCGCCACTTCGGTCTGTGTCATTCCGTTCATAAATCTCAGAGAAAGTATTCTTTTTTCTCTCTCTCCCAGGTCATTTATTGACTTTTTCAGTAGTATTTCGTCTATCCAGTTAACATCGCTGTTGCTGTCTCCGATCTGATCCATAACATAAATCGTATCGCCTGCATCGTAATAGACAGGTTCGTAAAGGGAGACAGGATCTACTATTGCCTCTAAAGCAATAACCACATTTTCTCTTTTTACTCCCAGTTTTTCTGCTATTTCTTCTACGGTAGGCTCTTTCTGTGTTTCGTTTATTATCTGCTCTTTAATCTGCATGGCATGGTAAGCGGTATCTCTTATGGAACGGCTTACCCTTATGGGATTATAGTCACGCAGATACCTTCTTATTTCACCTATAATCATCGGTACACCGTAGGTGCTGAAGCGGAGATTAAGGCTCACATCGAAATTGTCAATGGCTTTGATAAGACCTATACAGCCCACCTGAAACAAATCGTCGATGTTTTCTCCTCTGGAGGTGAAGCGCTGTATAACACTCAGCACCAGACGGAGATTACCGTTTATCAGATCTTCTCTTGCTTTTTTATTTCCTGCCTTTGCTTTTATCATAAGCTCTGTTATTTCTTTTTCACTTAAGGTTTTCAGCTTTGAGGTGTCAATACCGCATATTTCTACCTTGTTATAATAGTTCAAATTCCATTACCCCCACAAATATCAGTTAAGATAATTATTGACTCGGGAGTATTGTTTTAACAGTTACATTTGTTGGAAAAAGTATTTTTTGAAAAAGAATTTGACGGCTTTTGTCTTTTGATGTATAATTATGCTGTCAGAATTTAAAGGAGAATAAATTGCGGTATGTTAAAGAAAAACATAATTTTTATGCTTTCTGCTTTTTTCTTTTTCGGTCTGTCCCTGTTCTGTGTCAACGCGGAATGTGAGCATGATTTCAGCCTGTCAGAAGGAAACGTCAATATCATTTATAATTCCGATATGTCTCATTCCTACTATTGCCGTAAGGGTTGCGGAAAATACGGTACTGTCAGTGGCGGCTTAAATGGAAAGGAAAGCTGTTCGTATTATCTTGTTTCGAGCGAAGAACCGAGCTGTGTCGCCGACGGAAAGGCAACTTATGCCTGCAGTGTATGCTACCGTAATAAAGTGGAAAGGTTAAAAGCCGTTGAACACAGTTATTATAAAATCCGTATGCTTCCCACCTGTACACGGCAGGGTTACGACATTTATACCTGTACAGTATGTGGAGACAGTTATTGCGATAATTACAGGGAGACTTTGGAGCATATTTCTGATAAAGGCATAGTCGAAACTTTACCGACCTATGATAAAGAAGGGGCTGTTAATGTGTCTTGCAGAGTCTGCGGTACACACATTGAAACAGTTGTACTTGACAGGTTTGTCAGAGAAGGGGAGCACAAGCCTGCTCTCGGTAAGGTCTCCAATATAAAATGCGTAAAAAGCTCAGCTTCAGCTATAAAACTCACCTGGGATAAAACTGACGGTGCAGATGCTTATAAAATATCCTTCAGCACCGATAAAAAGCTCTGGAAAACCCTTACAACGGATAAAAACTATGTGACTGTAAAAAATTTGAAACCTGCCCGTAGATATTACTTAAAAGTAACTGCTGTCAGTAAGGGCACAGACGGAGCGGAAGGCGTAATCGTTTCCGTATGCACCAAACCTTCGAAAACGGTACTTATTAAAGTAAAATCTCTGAAAAATAAATCTGTCACTATTAGGTGGAAAAAACTCGATAATGTCAGCGGATATGAAATTTCCTATACTGCGGATAGCTTCAGTAAAAAGAAGTCAGTTAAGACAGCGGCGGTGACAAAAGGTACATCGAAAACGCTCGGAAAGCTTAAAAGGGGTAAAAAGTACCGTTTCAGAGTCAGAGCATATAAAAATTTCGGTTCAAGGAAAATCTACGGTGCATACAGCAAGGTGCTGAGCATAAGAATAAGATAAAATACTGTTGAAAACCAAACAGTAATATGTTATAATATTAACATTAATTTGTCAGGAAAGGACAGAACACTTTTGTTCAGGAGAAAATTATGAAGTATCAGATTAAAAAACTCAGAATCAACGATTTTGAAGTCTATGAGCAGAATAAGCTCGCAGGCAGAAGTTATTTCATTCCGTACAAAGACAAAGAAAAGCTTCTCACACAGACAGTTCTTACGGAAAGGTATTCAAGTGATACGGTAACTGTTATTTCCGGGGACTGGAAATTCAGATATTTTGAAAAAATATCACGTCTGCCCAATATTATCGACACGGAAGCGATGAGCTTTGACGATGTAAAGGTTCCCTCCACCTGGCAGAGAACGGGCTATGAAAATCCTTGCTATCTTAACACAAGATATGAATTTCCCATGACTCTTCCGAATGTTCCTGAGGAAATGTCTGCAGGTGTTTATTTTAAAAAATTCACTATTACCAATAAGACTAATCCTGTTATCACCTTCCTCGGTGTATGTTCTTCACTTACTCTTTATGTAAACGGCAGATATGTCGGTTACAGTGAGGGCAGTCACAACAGCGCTGAATTTTCACTTGACGGTTTTGTTGTTGAGGGCGAGAATGAGCTTTTGGCCATTGTTTCCAAATGGTGTAACGGTACATATCTCGAGTGTCAGGATATGTTCAGAGAAAACGGTATTTTCAGAGATGTTTATATTACCGAAAACCCTGCTGAATATATTTACGATTTCCACGCAAAAACATCTGAAAAATCTGAGGGTTATTCACTTGAAATTGATGCTGATGTTTTAGGTGACAGCTTCAGTGGCGAAACTCTCTGTGCTGAGCTTATGAAGGACGGCAAGGTTATTGCTTTTAAGGAAGCTCCAGCCGCATATAAGACAAATCTTGACTTCGGCGTGCTTAATGTTAAGCGCTGGACTGCTGAAACACCTGAGCTTTACACCCTTATTCTTTCTCTTAAGAAGGGTGATGAAGTGATACAGTGCCTCAAGCATAACATTGGATTTAAAACAGTAAAAATTGACGGTGAAAAATTCTTCTTTAATTCGAAGCTTATTAAGTTCAAGGGTGTAAATCATCACGATACTCATGAAAAAACAGGTTATGTTATGAGCGGAGAAGACCTTCTTAAGGATGTTCTTCTTATGAAAAAACTTAATGTCAATGCTGTCAGAACCTCTCATTATCCTCCCGACCCCATTCTTCTTTATCTCTGTGACGAATACGGACTTTATGTTATTGATGAGGCTGATATCGAAACTCACGGTACACAGAATGATGAAGACCTTAAGCCGACACTTAAACCGAACATTATAAGTAACGACAGTGCGTGGCTGCCGCATTATGAAGACCGTGTAATGAGGATGTTCGAAAGAGACAAAAATCATCCTTCTATTACTATGTGGAGTCTCGGTAATGAATCTGGCGGTTGGAAAAACCACGACGAATGCTGCAAACGTCTTAAAGAAGTGACGGATATTCCTGTTCATTATGAGGGTGCCATAAGAACTCCCAGAGGCTCTTATGATGTTATTTCTGAAATGTATCAGATTCCTCTTCTTCTGGAAAAGATAGGTAAGCATAAGCTCGGAAAGAGATATAAAAACAAACCTCATTTCCTTTGTGAATACTGTCACGCTATGGGTGTAGGTCCCGGCTCATTAGAGGATTACTGGAATTTGATTTATACTTATGAAAATCTTACAGGCGGCTGTATATGGGAGTGGGCTGACCACAGTGTTTACCATGAAAACGGCAAGTATAAATATACCTACGGCGGTGACCACGGTGAGAGAATACACGACGACAACTTCTGTGTAGACGGTCTCGTTTATCCTGACAGAACACCTCACACGGGTGCTTATGAAATGAAAAACGTATACCGCCCCATAAGATGTGAAAAAACAGGTGAGAATACTTACTTGTTTAAAAATACCAAAGCGTTTACCGATTCTTCTGACATAAAAATATTTTATGAACTTCTCGAAAACGGAGAAGTAATCGACAGGGGAGAGGTTGAAACCGTAATACCACCTCTTGAAAGCCGCATTGTCAGTGTTGGCCACAAAACAGTCGGTAGGGATAAAGATTATCACATTACCTTTATTTACAGGGACATTTCAGGTGAAGAGATTGCCAAGGAGCAGATAACACTCTCAGAAAAAATTGCTGAGCCTGAGTTCAGTTCCGAAGGTAAACTCGATATTTCTCAGACTAAAGATAGCTATATTGTTGATTTTGAAAACGGAAGTGTAACAATTTCTAAGAAAGACGGTGCATTTTTAAGCTATAAGATTGAAGGAAAAGAATATATTGCCGGCAGTAAGGGATTTACGGCAAATATTTACAGAGCATACCTTGATAATGACAGAAATATTGTCAAGGGATGGAGAAAACAGGGCTTTGATGCTATGGTGCCTGTCTTCAAAGAATTCAAATGCAGAGAAAAGAACGGTATTGTAAAAATCAAAACCGAATGGGAGCTTTGCTTCAACAACAAGCCTGTTTTCGAATACGAACTCAAATACAGAATTTATCCTGACGGTTCAGTTTGTGTAAAGAGTGAAATTGAATTGAAAAAATTCAGATTCAAGGCTGTCGAGCTTCCTCGCTTCGGTGTAAATATCAAACTCGATAAATCTCTGCAGAATGTGGAATATTACGGCCTCGGTGACCTTGAAAATCTTCCTGACTTCAAAGAACAGAGCATAATGGGTATTTATTCTTCCACAGTAGACGGTCTCAATGTTGACTATATCAGACCTCAGGATAACGGTAACCACGGTGAATGCCGTTATGTGAAGCTTTCCGATGATAAAGGCAAGGGCATTATGTTCTGTGCATGTGAAAAGCCTTTCTCATTCAGTGCTCATAACTACAGTAATGAGACTCTTGAAAAGGCAAGACATATCGAAGATGTAAAAGCTGAAGATTTCGTATCACTGAACATTGATGGCTTTGTGAGAGGTACGGGTACAAACAGCTGCGGTCCGAATACTCTTAACCAGTACAGGGTATACCTCAAAAACGAACTTGAGTTTGAATTCTGTATAATGCCCATTAAGTAAAAACTTAAATATTTTTAAAGAACATCTGTATTTTTTATTGAAATTCGGATGTTCTTTGTGTTATAATTTCTTTGAATGGTGCTGAAAGCACAAAATTCTATTTCCACATAAACGGAGGATGAAAAATATGAAACAGTTAAACATCGGTATTATCGGTGCGGGTCGTATCGGTAAAGTCCACATGCAGTCAATTACATACAATGTACCGACTGCAAAGGTTCTCGGTATCACAGACGTTTTCAAGGATGGTTTACAGGAACTTGCCGACAAATACGGCATTGAAAAGGTTTATGCAGACTATAAGGAAATGCTCGCTGATAAAGACATTGATGCAGTTCTCGTTTGCTCTTCCACAGATACTCATGCTGATATCTCTATCGAAGCTGCTAAAGCAGGCAAGCACGTTTTCTGTGAAAAGCCCGTTGACCTTACTCCTGAGAAGGTAAAGGCAGTTATCGACGCTGTGGCTGAAGCAGGTGTTAAGCTTCAGGTTGGCTTTAACAGACGCTTTGACCATAACTTCGCACACGTACGTTCACTTATCAATGAAGGCAAGGTTGGTAATCTTGAGCTCATCAAAATTACTTCCCGTGACCCTGAGCCTCCTCCGGCAGAATATGCTGCAGTATCAGGCGGTATGTTCCTTGATATGACCATTCACGATTTCGATATGGCTCGCTTCCTTGCAGGCAGTGATGTAACAGAGGTTTACGCAAGTGCAACCTGTCTTGTTGACCCCGCTATCGGTGAAGCAGGCGACGTTGATACTGCTATCGTTAACCTTAAATTTGAAAACGGTGCTCTCGGTGTTATCGATAACAGCCGTCGTGCCGCTTACGGTTATGACCAGAGAATTGAAGTTTTCGGCTCTCTCGGTGCTGCTATGGCTTCTAACGATACTCCCACAAACGTTACCGTTATGAACGGTGACGGTGTAACTACCGATAAGCCTCTTTATTTCTTCCTCGAAAGATATATGCAGTCCTTCCGTGATGAAATGGTGCAGTTTGTTGATGCGGTTCTTAATGATAAGCCCACACCTACCACAGGTCTTGACGGTCTTAATTCCATTCTTGTTGCTCTTGCTGCAAAGAAATCCGTTAAGGAAGGCAGACCCGTTAAAATTTCAGAAATTATGTAATTGTGCTTTGGGAGTGCAGTAAATGCACTCCTTGAAGTGTTTATAAGAGATATTTCAGAAAGGATTGATTAATATGCGTCTTACAATGGCTCAGGCTCTTGTAAAGTTTCTCGATAATCAGTATGTGAGCTTTGACGGAAAAGAAAGCAAGTTCGTTGACGGAATTTTCGGTATTTTCGGTCACGGATGCGTAGTAGGTATCGGTCAGGCTCTCGAGCAGGGCGGACACAGCCTTACATATTATCAGGGACATAATGAGCAGGGTATGGCTCACGCAGCTATTGCCTTTGCAAAACAGAATAACAGACGAAAGATTATTCCCTGCACCTCATCTATCGGCCCCGGTGCTCTCAATATGGTTACAGCCTGCGGTACTGCCACGGCTAACAGAATTCCTCTTCTTGTTCTTCCCGGTGACACCTTTGCTTGCCGTCAGCCTGACCCTGTTTTACAGCAGGTAGAACAGCCTAATTCCTATTCCACTACTTCAAATGACGCTTTCCGTGCCGTTTGTAAATATTGGGACAGAATTGAGCGCCCCGAGCAGCTAATGACAGCCTGTATCAATGCTATGCGTGTTCTTACCGATGCTGCTGACACAGGCGCAGTATGTATCGCTATGCCTCAGGATGTAGAGGCTGAAGCCTTCGATTATCCTGACTACTTCCTTCAGAAGAGAGTATGGTATATGGACAGAAGAGTACCCTCTGACAGAGAAATTGAAGCAGCAGTTGAGATGATTAAAAACGCTGAAAAGCCTATGCTTATCGTAGGCGGTGGTGTAACATATTCCGAAAGCTATGAGTCAGTTATTGCTTTTGCAGAAAAGTATAACATTCCCATCGGTGAAACCCAGGCTGGTAAGGGACAGATACCCTATGCTCATCCTCTCAATATGGGTGGATGCGGTGTTACCGGCGGTGCCGCCGCAAATGCTATCGCTAAAAAGGCTGACCTTGTTATTGCTGTCGGAACAAGACTTACCGACTTTACTACCTGTTCTAAGTGGGGCTTCCAGAATCCTGATGTGAAAATGCTTTCAATTAATGTCTGTTCCTTTGACGCTTTCAAGATGGACTCCACAGCAGTTATTGCTGACGCTAAAATGTCTGTTGAAGCCATTTTGGCAAAGCTTGACGGTTATAAATCGAAGTGGACTACAGAGATAGCTGAAGCCAAGGATTCATTTGATGCTGAGATTACCCGCTGCTACAACGCTCCCGCTGTAGACGGTGTGCTTTCACAGATGAGAGCTCTCGGTATCATCAATGAGGTTATCGCTGATGATTCTATCGTTATAGGTTCCTCAGGCTCACTTCCCGGCTGTCTTCAGAGAATATGGAAGTCAAAGGCTCCCTATACTTACCACGTTGAATACGGCTTCTCCTGTATGGGCTATGAGATCTGCGGTGCATTAGGTGCTAAGCTTGCTGCTCCTGACAAGGAAGTTTACTCCATGGTCGGTGACGGTTCATTCCTTATGCTTCACAGTGAGCTTTACACTGCTGTTCAGGAAAACAAAAAAATCAATATTATGCTCTTTGACAATAGCGGTTGGGGCTGTATTGAAAATCTTCAGAATAATCAGGGTACTGACACCTATGGTACAAGATTTACAAGAAGAACCGAAAGCGGACTTCTTGACGGTGAGGTTATCTATACTGATTACGCTAAAATTGCTGAAGGTTATGGCTGTAAGGCTTACAGAGTAACCACCGATAAGGAACTCTATGAAGCGCTCGAGGATGCAAAGAAACAGACAGTACCCACACTCTTCGACATTAAGGTAGCACACAAGTCTATGACAGACGGCTATGATTCCTGGTGGAGAGTAGGCGTTGCGGAGATTTCCGAAAGCGAAAGAGTTCACGAATGTTATGAAGATATGAAGGCCAATATCGAAAAGGCACGTTTGTATTAATTAAAAGGAGAAATAAAAATGCTTAACAAAGAAAAAGTAAATCTTGCCATAGCTCCCATCGCATGGACAAACGATGATATGCCCGACCTCGGTGCAGAAAACACATTCGAACAGTGCGTTAGCGAAATGGCTCTTGCAGGCTTCACAGGAAGCGAAATCGGTAATAAATACCCCAAGGATGTTGAAACTCTCAAGCACAAGCTCGAAGTTCGCGGAATGAGAATCTGTAATGCCTGGTTCTCTTCACTTCTTCTTTCTGAAGGCTACGAAGCTACCATCGAAGCATTCATTAAGCACAGAGACTTCCTTCACGCTCTCGGCGCCAAGGTTATCGGAAGTCGGATCGTAGC